>NZ_JBYCLC010000144.1:0-17579 GCF_057473685.1 Mycobacterium sp. TH-M116
CGTGCCCTCGGCCGCCTGCGTCGCCGCGCCAGTTCAGGCGTGTCCGCGGCCGTTGCCGCCGCGACGGCGCTGGGCTCAGCCGCCCTGGTGACGGCCGCCGCGCGGATCCTCATCGGCGAACCCGCCGCGCCCCCGGGTGGACCGACCACATAGGGGTGGCTGAACGCGTGGACGGTGGGTGTGGGTGGCGGTGGCGGGGGAGCGGCCCCGGGCGTGGGTGCCGGGGCGGGCATGGCTGCGGGTGCCGGTGCCATCGCCGGGGCTGTGACGGGCGCGGCGACGGTCGGGGTCACGCCGGCCACCGGAGCCGGAGTCGTGGGGACCTGCGCACCCACCGGGGCGGGGGCGACGGCGGCGGGCGCGGCGAGGGCCGGCTGGGCCAGGCCGGCCAGCCCCGCCAGCCCGGCGTATGCCGGGGTCGGCAGCGCCGCGATACCCAGTCCTTCCACCACCTGTGTCAACTGCTGCAGTTGTGGCGCGAAGAAGTTGGCCACTTCGCCTTCCCACCGCGGAACTTCGCTGATCAGAAGAGGATCGGTCTCCAGGCGGGTGATCGCCGCGGACGGGTTGGACGGGAACCCCGACAGGTCTTGCCCGATCGCGTTGGCCACCTCTTGGGCCCGGGTCGTCCACCAGTTCAACTGGTTGGGCCGTGGTCCGCTGTCCTCGGCCGGGCGCGAGTCGCTCGCGGTGCTTTTCTGTATCTGGGGCGCCGGCACGACCTGCGGGGTCGACGCCACCGCGGCACCGGACACCGCGTGGTAGGTCGTCATGGTGGCGGCGGCCTGGACCCACATCCGTGCATAGTCGGCTTCGTTGAGCGAGATCGGAATCGCATTGATACCGAAGAAATTGGTCGCCGCCAAGACCGCGTGGACGGCGTGGTTGGCGGCCAGCTCGGCCATGGTGGGCATGGCTGCCATGGCGGCGGTGTAGGCGGTGGTCGCGGTCTCGTGCTGGTCCGCCGCCGCCGCGCTGTCGGCACTTGCCTGTATCAGCCACGCCAGGTACGGCACGTGGGCGGCGACGTAGGACTCCGCGCTGGGGCCCTGCCAGGCCCCGGCTTGCACGGCCGCCAGCGCAGCGCTGAGTTCCTCGGCCGCCGAGGCGTATGCGGCGCTGAGCGAGTTCCACGCCGCAGCTGCCGCGATCAACGACACCGGCCCCGGGCCGCTGCTCAGCAGCATCGAATGTACTTCCGGCGGGGAGGCCATCCAGATCGGCGTGACCGTCACCAGGCCGATGTTGCCCCCATGCTCAAGGATCCGCAATAACGACTTTTATCGTGGGATCTATCCGTATTTGCGGGAGCAGTTTCGGACTGGATCCAGCGGCTGCGGATTGCTGCCCCGGATCAGTCGTCGGGTTGGCGGACGAGGAATCCGGTCACGATCAACGTCCGCACGAGCTCCGTTTGCTGTGCCGGGGTGAGTCCGGGCAGGTCGCGGACCCGGAACGGCCCGGTGCTGTGGGCCAGGTACCGCAGGGCGGCTTCATGGTCGGTGCCGACGCTGATCAGCAGTTGGGCGAACTGCAGCGCGACGCCGCCGGTCCCGGTGACCACCCGTGAGTAGAGCGGTTGGTGCTTGGCCACGAGCGTGTTTCGGTCGATTCCGACGGCGGTCGCGCCCTGTCCGACCGGTGGGCACCGCCCGCGCCGGACGAGAACGTCCTCCATGGCGCCGAGTCCTTCGGGGATGATGTCCGGGCCCTCGAGGATGTCGCGAACGAGGGAACCCAGGCTCGCGCGCACGTCGCCGTCGTCGAGATGCCGCGGCGGGAGCCGGTCGTGGATGCGGTCGTCACGAAAGCTGAGCATGTGCAACGCATGGGTGATGAGCGTGAGCACGGTCGGCGCGTGGATTCCAACGGTCACATGGACGGAGGTCTGCGAGCCCGCCTCTGCCGCATGGATCTGTCCGCGCGGAAGGTACAGGGTGTCCCCGGCTTCCATGCGCAGGTCGGTCGGCGCCGGGAGGTCGGCCCCGGTGACGACCTTGCGCCGCTGCATCTCGTGCGGCGGCACCGTCGCGTCGCCGTAGAGATGCCAGACCTTGGACCCCTGGACCTGCAGGATCAACACGTCGTGGTGGTCGTAATGCGGAACGAATCCCTGCGATTCGGGTGGCGTGACGTAGCCGTTGACCTGTGTCGGGAAGTTCAGCTGCACCTCGATGGCGTGGGCCAGCGACCCGATCGTGCGCACGTACCGTTCGAGGTTGTCCACCACGATCGTGTAGCCGGCGGCGTGGCCGTCACGGACGCCGGCGGGGTTTAGGCTGCCGTCGGCGCGCCGGTAGGTGCCGGGGTCCCGGTCCTGCTCGCCCTTGACCAGGCGCAGCACCGACGGCTCCTCCCTCAGGTGTTCGAGGAGTCCGTCGACGAGCGAGGGTCCGGGCAGCAGGCCGTCGAAGTAAGCCGGGCATTCCCGCTTGACGTGGTAGCGCTCGGCTCCCCAGATGTCGTCGAGGAAGGTCTGCACGGGCAGTGGAGAAAGCAACCAGGCTAGCGACGGTTCGACGGTAAACCCTCCGCGAAACTCCGTGACGATGTCGGGCGACGTTGTTTGCATCGTAGTGGACCGGTGACCGTGCTTTCGGTTTCCGTGAAATGTCGGCAGGCCTCGCCTGTGTCACATGCATGTTCGAATTTTGATATGCATTTCGGCTGGCGCTGCTGCGGTCGCGCAGGCCTTGGGTCACGCGGGGCGGACTTGCCGCCGCGATTGGCCATGTGGTGGAACGGGTTGACCGCGACCCGGTGCGTCGGGCCGCCAAGGCCGGGGGATCGCCGAGCCGACGACACCGCGGACGCGTCGGGCATCGTCTGTCGGGAGGGCAGCCTGTTCGCCACGGACGGGCAGGTCTTGGAAAGTTGCCTCGCCGAATTGGCGGCCACTATTTGCCAGGCCGGCCAGTGCACCCGCGAACGCCGGGTTCGTGCGGCGCCGGGATCTGGCGTGCCGGGCGCCCGGTTGTGACCGGTCGGCGGTGCAGTGCGATATCGACCGCACCGTTCCTTGCTGCGACACCGGGATGACCCACACGTCGAAGGTTAGATGCTGCTAATATACCCCCATGGCGAAGATGAAATCCGCTGGTCAGCGGGCTGGGGTGCGGTCGGCGGCGATTTACGCGCGTATCTCGGCTGATGTGGAGGGCACCGGGTTGGGGGTGGCGCGGCAGTTGGAGGATTGCCGCAAGCTGTCTGCTGACCGCGGTTGGCCGGTTGGCGATGAGTATGTGGATAACGATGTGTCGGCGTTCTCGGGCAAGCCGCGTCGGCAGTATGCGCGGATGCTGGCCGATCTGGCATCAGGGGCGCGGGATGCGGTGATCGTCTACAACTTGGACCGGTTGCATCGCCGACCGGTGGAGTTGGAAGAGTTTGTCGCTTTGTGTGAGTCGGTGGGTGTGCGAGACGTGGCTACCGTGACCGCCGATATTGACCTGGGTAACGATGACGGGTTGTTCATGGCCCGGATTTTCGCCGCGTTCGCCGCCAAGGAGTCCGGGCGCAAGTCCGCACGTATTCGCCGCAAGATGTTGCAGAACGCCGAACAGGGACTACCGCACGGCTCGGTGCGTCCGTTCGGCTACGAGGACGACAAGATCACGCTGCGGACGTCGGAGGCGGCGGTGGTGCGTGAGATGGTGGACCGCTACTTGGCGGGCCAGTCGTTGTTGTCGTTGACGGTGTGGCTCAACGACTCCGGCGTTTCCCCGGCGGTGGCCAAGTCGTGGCAGACCTCGGCGGTGCGCCAGATCCTGTGCTCGGGCCGTATCGCCGGGCTGCGGGAGCATCGTGGTGAGGTGATCGGCCCCGCGAAATGGCCGGCGATCATCACCCCGGCGGAGCGGGACCGGATCTTGGCGCGTATCGCGGCGCGGTCGGTGACCAAGACGCGGGCGGCGCGCACGTATGTGTTGTCGGGGATGCTGCGGTGTGGGCGTTGCGGTAATCGGCTGTATTCGCAAGCCCGGCACAGTAATCCCGATCATCGGGTGCGCCGCTATGTTTGTCTGAAAGGACCCGATCATGGCGGCTGTGGTCGGCTGACGGTGGTCGCCGAACCGGTTGAGGCGTTGTTGACTGATGCGGTGTTGACCCGCCTGGATTCTCGGGATCTGGCGAAGGTGTTGGCCGGCAAAGCCAGCCCTAATCATGATGTGGCGGCGTTGGCGGCGGCCGTGGAGGCCGATCAAACGCGCCTCGATGAGCTGGCCGGGTTGTATGCCGACGGCGCGATCAGCGCGCGGGAGTGGATCGCGGCCCGCGACCCGATCACCAGCCGCATCCAGCAGGCCAGGCGTGACATCGCTGAGGCCACCGATACCAGTGAGGTTTATGAGTTGGCGGGCACCGGCGGGGCATTGCGCCAAGGGTGGCCCGACCTCGACGTGGAACGTCAGCGGAGCATCGTTAAATCGATCTTGGATCACGCGGTGATCGCACCGGGCACCCCGGGTTCGCGCAGTCTGGACATTAACCGCGTGCAACCCTGTTGGCGTATCTAGGTTTTCGGCGTCGTGGATGATCCCTGGCGAGTGCCGAGTGTGTCTCTGGGTTGGTGGGCGGTCAAGGCCAAAGCCGCGCGCGCTCGAAGCCAGCTTCGAGCCTGGACAGCCCGCCAGCCCAGACGTCAGGAATGCTCTTATCGCCGGGAAGGGTTGTTTTGAAACGGCTTTCGTCGTCTATCCGGTTGGCCGGTGACGGTACGGTGCCATTGCGTGCTTAGCGCAGGAGGGTTGCGATGGCGGCCAGGGTGGTGGGGTCGGTGACGGTGACCGCCAAGTTCTGGCGTTCACATGAGGCGGTCAGCCAGGCTATGAACTCCGGGCGCTCGTGCAGCGGGACCGCGCCGGCATCGTGGTTGTTGGCGGCGCCGCCCGCGGGCGTCGTGGCCATCACCCTGCCCCGCGTGGTGGCGGCGGGATGCGGGTGGAGACAGTCCGGGATTCGGTGATACCGGTGATGCGGGCGCTGATGTGGCGCAGGGCTGCGGAGATGACCAGGACGCGGTCACCGGCGCTGGTGTGTCCGGCGCGGTCGAACTCCCACAGCATCTCATCGGTGTCGATCGGTTGCTGCTGCCTGCCTGTGCTCGCCGTCACGTCGTCAGCGAAATGGGCGGATTGCGTATCGTCCTGTCGCCCTGAATGTTTGGCTATCTGGTTACGGGTCCAGGTGGCGCGGGCGGCGCGCAGGGCACCCATGGTGGTCGAATAGCGCCGCGATTTGGTGGTGATGTGGCCGCGGTAGCCCAGGGTGTGCAGCCAGCGCCCGATCCCCGCCAACGACGGGCCTGCGGAGGCTGGGTGTTCGGCGAGTCCGGCGATGGTGGACAGGATGGCCCGCACATGTTCAGTAACGTCGAGTTCGCCGATCGCTTCTGCGGACAGCCGGCGCGCGGTGATGCCGAAGTCGTGCAGGGATTTGGTGACGTATTTCGCCAGATATGCCGCAACCCTGCGCGGCGACAACCGCGATGTCGTCATGCGCGCGGTGTCGTCGACTTCGGAATCGCTTGCGGTTATTGGTTCGGGTGTCAATGGTTGGGTATCAATTTGGGTGCCGAACCGCACCGTGCGCACCCCGCCCGGGTTGGGGTAATCGTCGTCGCCGGCGGGCACGTCGATACTGACGCGACTGGCGGCGTGTTGGATCAAGGCGGCCAGCTCGGCGGCGGTGATCGGTGACGACCAGCCGGGATGCTGCTCGGCTACCGGACGAGACACCCCACCACCCCGCGGGGCGGCGGGGCCGTGACGATCGTGGTCACCTGATTTCGTGGTGTCGTTGGTGGCGGGTGGCGGGTCGAGGCGGATCAGGGCATGGATGTGGGGTATGGCGCGGGCTTGCAATTCAACGACTTTGACAAAGCTGACCCGCACCGAGCCGGGCTTGACGCCAACTGTTTTCAGGTGCGTCGCCACGGCGCGCCGTAGTGCGATGGTGAACCGCCGCCACAGTTCGGGCAGATGCCAGGTGAACAAGACATGTCCCAGATAGTCGTAGCAGTCCGCGCACAATGGTTGGCCCACCACAGGGTCATCGACACTGTGGATTATGGTGCAGCGCAGGCAGTTTCCGTGCCGGCAGCGGCCCGCCGACCTGTTGGGTATGGCGTGACACGGGGTTCCGGTGGCGTTATGCACGGCCCCGTAGCTGGGGGCGGTCAAGGTGGTGAACACTTGCGGACGGTTGGCGACCTCGACGGGTATGTCGTGGTGGCCGCCGGCGGCTCCGGCGTGCACGAGTTGCCAGGTGTCACGGGCGTAGAGGTCTGAGCATGACGGGCACACCGACGCGCGGCGGTTGTTGCAGCGCGTCCACACCGTGTGCTGACGCCCGGCGGTGTCGGCACCGAGCAGCTGGATCGGGTGGGCGCAGTAACCGACCGATTCCACTCGCCGCCACCACGACCCGAAACCGGGTGAGGAGGCGCGCCGGCACATCTGGGTGACCACCGCATCGGCATCGATGGTGGCCGGCAGGCCCGGCAGCACGATCACCGGGCTCTGCGTCGTTACGGTCTTCACCGATTTCCCTGTTCGCCTGAACGCGGTGCCCGAAAGGTGCGGGCCAACAAGGTGATATCGCGATCGGTGACGTGAAAGGCCCGGACCCGTATCGGGTCGGCGGTGCCATCGATCATCACGTACCCGACACCGGGCGTGGCATCAGCGATCAGGTCGCATTCGGCGCCGGCATCGCGGGCTCCTTGACCCAAGACCATCGCGGTCTGGGTGGCTTCGGTCATGCGCAGCCCGATCCGCACGGTGAACAACTGCCGCACCGGCAGGGTGTCTTTGGCCGGGTCTTGCACCGCGGCCACCACCGATATCCCGACCGCGCGGCCTTGGGAGAGCAACAGGCCCAACAGTTGCTCGGTTTCGGTGCGCAATTTGCGGTCGCTGACATAGGCGGTCAGCGCGGCGATCTCGTCGATGATCACCACGATCAACGGCTCGGTGGTGCTGGGGGCGTGCAGGCGGGTGTGTCCGCGCAGCCGGTTGGCCCGCGCCTGCATCAACCCCACCAGCCCGCGCAGCAGTTCAACGGTGGGCTGGCCGGTGTGGTGGCAAAACACCGAAAACATCGGGGCGCCCGCACCCAGCTCCATGCCGCCTTTGGGGTCGATCACCCACAACCGCACCCGCCCTGTCGCGACCTGTGGTGCCAGTCCGGCGATCAGCGACCACAACACCGAGCCCTTCCCGGCTCCGGTGGCACCGGCGATCAAAATGTGCTGGCCCACAACGGGTAGCTGCCACCAGGTCCGCATCTCGGTGATCCCGACCCGCACCGCGGTCAAGTCGACCAAGGTTGCCCGCGTCGGCATGGGCAGGGCAATGGGTTGGGCCAGCACGTCACCGCGACTGATGATGATCCGCAGCTCACCGGGGGTGGTGGCGCGGATCATGAGCCGATTGGCGCGCCACGCCGCCGCCAGCGCGTCGCCGCACTTGTGCCAATCACGGATCGATTGGCCGGCCACCAGCCGCACGATGAGCACGTCGGCGTGGTCTCCGATCTGCACCGACCGCACCGCGGGTATCAGGGTGCGCTCACCCAGCCGGGCGGTCAAACCGTGCAGCGCGCACACCGAGTCCCAGGTGCGGTGATACCGCCACCACGACAGCCAGCGCTGGCGCACCGGCGCGGTTACCCACGCGGTGAACGAGGACGGCTCCAGCGCTGCCCAGCCGATATAGGCCGCAGCAGCTAGGGCGGCGGTCAGCGCACCTGCGCGGGGGCCGTGGCCGATGGCGACCCAGATCGAGACGATGACGGGGATACTGAGGACCGGGAACAGGATTGCCCACCACAGCAGCTGCCCGGCGGCTTTGACCAATCCCCAGATCAACTCACCGATCCAGTCATCATCAGATGACTGATTAGTGTTGCGGTTGTAGCGGTTTGAGGTGTTCGACATGATGGCACGCTTTCCATTGCGACGGGTTGTGGTGTTGCCGGGGCGGCCGGCCCGACAGCCACACCGCGCTCATGCGGGTGCTGCCGGGCCAGCCCTTCGGTTACCGGGCCTGCTGGCCCGCCTTCGCGGCCGCTGCCGGGTCGGCGGCGGTGATGGCCTCGGCGCGATACGCGATGCCCGAGCGGCCGTCTTGGGACCACGGCAACGCCACCAGATCCGACACCGCAACAGGTTGGCCGACAGTAACTTTCGGCTCGCCAACCACGGTGACTGCCAGCACCTCGCCGCCGGTGGCGTCCAGGGCGATCAGCTGGACCTGCCACAACGCCTGCCCGGTCGCCTTGTCGATGCGTGGTGCGCCGGTGTCGAAATTGGTGCGCTGCTCGGGAATCCGGGTGCACAGAAACGTCACGCCGGTGGTCTCGATTCGCAACTTCATGATGATGTGTCCTGTCTTCTCTGGTGAGCGGCCCAACGGTGTTGTTGGACGCGCCACCCAGTGCAGCCCGACACCAGCCAAGGTCGAGAACGGAGGACCAAAACACACAGCGCGGCTGTGCAAAACTGTGCGGTGCCTCGCACCGTCGCGCGTGGATTCACGGGTTGCCGCCGCCCCCGCCGGTGCCCGCTCTTGTCGTCAACGCCGCCAACGAGGCAGCCCGGTAGGGTGTGCTGCAACCGCGCACACGAGAACGACAACAACGCGCCACAGCCGTGTCGCACGTTGGGAGTGACATTGTTCGCACTGCTGGTCAGGTTCACTATTCGCGCGGGACACGAGGACGCCTTCGACGCACTCGTCGCGCACACATTGGCCGCGATCACTACCGAGGAACCCGACACGATCGTGTATGCCAGCCACACCCAGGCCGACGAGCCCAGCGTGCGGGTGTTCTACGAGTGCTACCGAAGCCACGACGCGTTCCAAGCACACGAAGCCGCGCCGCACACCCGCCGGTTCCTGGCCGAGCGGACCCAGCATCTGGCCGGCCCGCCCGAGGTGTGGACACTTACCCCCGTTGCCGGTGCGATCAACGGAAGGCCCCTTCGAGGCGACGGTGCCCCGCGCTGACCCCACACCCGGCGACCTGGTTCGTACCTACCGAGAAGAAAAGAACTGGTCACGGGAGCGCCTGGCCGGCCAGATGCACAAATCGGTCAGCTGGATCGCCCAGATCGAACGCGGCGAACTGCCGCTGGTCGACATCACGGTTTTGGGGCGACTCGCCGCGCTGCTGGGCGCCCCGCTGCAAGAGTTCATCGAAGCCGCCCTGGGACCCGACGCCGAGACCGCCCGCAACCGGCCCTACGTGGAGCGGCTTCGTCTGGCCATCGCCGGACACCCCGCCCCCGACAGCATCATCACACCGGTAGCCGACGGTCCACCCTGCGATGTGGAATCACTGCGACAACGCACCGGCCACATCTGGGAGCGCATCCACGCCAGCGCCTACCGCGACATGGGACCAGCCATCGCCGCCCTGATCGGCGAGCTGGAAAACGCTAGCCGCACCGCCGCGAAAACCCAACGTCCCGAACTGTTTCCGCTTCTTGCCCAGACCTATCAAGCCGCCGCGGCGATGCTGGTCAAAGTCGGTGACCGCGGTGCGGGATGGGTCGCCGCCGACCGGGCCATCGCCGCCGCCGAACGCACCCACGACCCCGCCCTGATCCTGGCCGGTCAACTACGCATGGCCCGCACCCTGCTCGACTCCAGCGAACAAGCACTGGCCCGCCACGTCTTAACCCAAGCAACCCAACGACACGAATCCATCATCGCCGGCGGCGATCACGCCCTGATCTCACTCGTGGGCTCCAGCGCGCTGCTGTTGGCGATTCTGCACGCCCGCGACGCCAACACCGCGGACGCCGAACAATGTCTGACGGTGGCACGCCGGCTCGCCGCCGTCCTGAGCGCCGACCGCAACCACCACGACACCGAATTCGGACCCACCAACGTGGCCATGCACGCCGTCGGTGTCGCAGTCGAACTCGGCAACGGACAACAAGCCCTCGACCGCGCCGCCCATGTCCGCCACCCCGAGCAGCTCTCACCCGAACGGCAAGCCCGGTACCTGGTCGACCTCGCCCGCGCCCACCTGCTCACCCGCTCCGGGCGCGGCGCACTGCTGGCCCTGATCAAAGCCGAACAGATCGCTGCCGAAGAACTCGCCGAATCACCGCGCGTCGCCGAACTCATCGACGACATCGAAGCCCTGCACCGACGCCCGCGCCTGTCCGGCCTGCGTGAACTCCGCCAACGCCTCTACGGGTAAACGCCCACTCCCGCGATCCCCGCGACACGGCCGCTGCCGGCCCGCCGCCTCGGCCACCGCAGCACCGTTCCCACAGCTCACCACCCACCTGAGCAGATCCGCCCTGGCGGGTGGCTACCTCCGGGCTCCGCTGCGCTCCCTCTGCTTCCGTCCGCTGGCGCTTCCGTCCGCGCCGGTCGCTGCACTGCGCCCTGCGTCCGCCACCCGCCACCGAGACCAGCCCACCGGTGAGCCGTGAGAGAACTTCCGCCGGCCGGCCGGACATCGGGCAGCGACGATCGTGCGCATGGCGCTCCCAGGCGCAGCCGTCGAGTCGCCCTCGCTGGCGCAGATCAGATCACGACCGACTCCTGAAACAATGATGTCTGACATCGGCGGTGAGGACTTTCTTCACTGCTATCAGGCGCGGTTTCGTCCTTCAAATTCCGAGGAAACCCCTGACGCCGCAGCGTCTCGCCTGCTACGTTCAGGAGCTATGACTACGCCGAACTACCCGCAGCTCGCAACAACTTTCCAGCAACTTACTGACAAGGCTCAGTCTCTGGTGCAACAGTTCCAGAAACAGGGCACTGCAGGTAGCCCTCAACTGGTGAGCATCACCACTCCCGGCTCCTACACCGTCCAGATCCCGTCCGGTGCGACTTCGGTCGACATGATCGCGCGTGGCGGTGGTGGTGGCGGCGGCGGATACGACGACGAGTCCGGCGTCGCGGGCGGGACGGACGGCGGCGAAACGACCGCATCGGTGAACGGTGGAGGTGTCTCGATATATGCCACCGGCGGCACCGGAGGCGGCGAAGGCGATGGAGGCACTGCGGGCTACGGTGGTGACTCGCCGAGCGTCATCTTCAATGGGCAAAGTTACACGGGCGGTATCGGCGGTGCCGCAGGTGACAACAGCGCTGGGGGCAACGGTGCGTCGCCGGGCGGGGGCGGCGGCGGTGGCGCTGGCGGCACATCTGGCACCGAGGGCGGGGGCGGCGGTGGCGGTGGCGGGGTCGAGCGATACACCCAGACCATCAGCTCCGGGATGACCGAGATCGCAGTAACCGTCGGAGCCGGAGGTATTGGTGGTGCCTCAAGCACTAACGCACCGGGCGGCAACGGTGGTGACGGCGCCGTATACCTCTACTTCCATACCTGACCACCGCATGCTTGCGATTGACCGCGCCGCGCCCCCAGTCCTGTTTCTTAGGTCGCGGAATCAGCATGGCCGCCGCTGCCGTGCCGCGATGATTGGGATGGGTTTCGCCCCATGCTGACACCCCTGATGACGTGACTGAACGAGTGACCAACGACCCGGTAGCGGGGGAGGCTGTCGATGATGCGGGCGGGATATCGCTGGTGGGCCGGAGTGTGCGTGTCCGTGCTGCTGCTTGCCGTCGTGTGTGCCCCCGCCGCCTCTGCGGCGCTCCCGCTGGGCGGCGGAGCGGGCATCATCGTCGACGGCACGTACTGCACGCTGAACACGATCGGCCACGACAAAACCGGAGACCTGGTTGGGTTCACCGCCGCGAGCTGCGGCGGACCTGACTCCCCAGTGGTTGCCGAGGGTTCGGAAAACCTCGGTCCCGTAGGCACCGTGGTGGCCCTTGCCAACGACCCTGGTCTGAAGTACTCCGTGATCAAATTCGACCCCGCCAAAATCACCCCGATTGCTAACTTCGCCGGATTCGTCATCAACGGCATCGACACCAGCCCTTTCGAGCGGGGCCAGCCAGTGTGCCGACTCGGGGCCGCCACCGGTGACTTCTGCGGCCGCATCGGCTCCCTTCCATTCCGGAACCGGCGAATGTCCATGGGCGGGGGCGCCTATCAGCCAGGCGATGACGGCGGCCCGGCCACGTCCGATGGCCTGCTTCTCGGCCTGATCACCGGTGGCATGTTCATCCCGCCCGACCTGCAGGGAGCGCCGCCGCATCAATTCATAGAGATGACGACGTTCAGCGCCATCCTTGATGATGTCAACAGCACTGGTGGCCCCGGCGCGGGATACATCCCGGTTCCTGCCTAATGCTGGCAGTCCAAGGCCGGCGTGCGTTGGCCATTATATCGAGGCTGAGTCAACTTTGGACGGCTTGTTCAGGGACTGGAGTCGCTGTACTACGAGGAGGAATGTCGATCCTTGTCGATCGGGAATTGTCAGGCGACCTCTGTTCCGGTGATTTGCGAGTTCGGCGGCCGGTCTGATGTCGGTCGATCATTCCAGCGGTTTGCCATCGTTGAAGGTGGCAGCAGCTGGGACAGGACGATCAAGCTCGCCTGCGTTGACCTTGCCCTGGCGGGGCTGTTGCTGACCCGGGCCGCGCGATCGGGTGCGATTCACCATCAGGCGCGGGCGGCGAGCGCGGTGAATGCGCTGCTGGGAAGGTCCCGGGCGGGTGCGCAGCTGGTGGTCGCGACGATGGATCAGGATTTGGAAGCGATCCAGCGCCAGTTGGATCAGACGACGGCGCAGAATCGGTTGTTGGCGGTGCGGTTACGTGCGTTGGCTGCGGTCTATCGGGGCGGCCCGTCGGACCGCCCCGCCCAACACCCCCGAACGACACCCGATCCCGGCTCGTCACACCCACGACCAAACATCACAACAGCCACACCCGGCCACACGCGTCGCGCCACACTGACGACCCAAGGATCAAGCAGTCAACTTTCGCTACGTGGCAGTGGTTTCGGGGGTTGAATGAAGCTGAGTTGGTGGTAATGTCGAGAACGTGACAGAAGATCAGTT
Organism: Mycobacterium sp. TH-M116; assembly: GCF_057473685.1. NCBI lineage: Bacteria > Bacillati > Actinomycetota > Actinomycetes > Mycobacteriales > Mycobacteriaceae > Mycobacterium > Mycobacterium sp. TH-M116. The sequence goes on from NZ_JBYCLC010000144.1 coordinate 12,944, forward strand.
CCTGATAGCGCTCTATGGAATTGTCACCGAGGCTGCCAATGCATTCGCCGGGTTTTTGACGGGCCATCTTATCCTTGATGATCTCGATGACCTCTTGGAAGCGTTGTCGTTGCTTTTTCTTGCCGCCGATATCGCACTGCACTGGGTTCAAGTAGGCGTTTGCCTTGCCGCGGATTTCGCCCCCTAATGAATTGACGTAATCTATCAAACAGTCACTATTGGTGGCTTTCGCCTGAATCTACTGACGTTTCTGTAGGTTCGTTGACTCGCGAATATCAAAATATGGAGAATACTCCACACCGACTACCGGCGCCCGCTGTCAACATTCCAGACCGCGTTCACCGCAATCCGCGGCCTCATATTCTTCACCCAGGGTTTTGAATAAGCCTCCTTGTTAATATCCCTAGAAGCCCAAGACGCTGGCCAAACTATGCATGAACGGCACACGGAACTATCCGCTGTCGGCCGCGAAATGCCACCCCGCCGCATCTACGGTAAAGCATCGACAATGATTTCCGCAGCACATCCAGAAATTTCGACGATATCGTCAACTATAGAAGGAGTTGACGTTGAAACCTCCGTAATAAGGTCTGCTGCTGAGAAAATAAGAGATGGGTCTGTGATGACATGCTCAATGAATATGCCGAACGCGGCGACGAGATTGTTGAGCGCATCCGTCATCTGCTGCTGAGCTTCAGCAACGGCCCCGGGATTTTGCAGATTGCTCATTTCGTTAACCTCGCAAAGCTATGGTCGTGGGACGTAACTTTCGCGGTGCCTCGTCCCTGGGATTAAGCGGGTGTGGAAGCGGAAGCAAGCAGCGCCGTTGCCACCCGTTGTCGCCCGCGGTTCCACTGCTGCTGGACGCCACCGCCCGGCCCGCCCTGCGCCATCCAGCACCACGTCAACGATAGTTGCACCGGACGGATTGGTGACGATGTAGACAGTATACCAGCTAGGAGTAGTGGTGGTGCTGACCAGTTGAGGGTTACGACCGATACCCTGTTTTCCGAACTGCTGGACCAGAGCTTGCGACTTGTCCGCAGGCAACTGCAAAACCGCTGCGGGCTGCGGGTAAATCGGTGCCATCATAGTTCGCTGACGCTAGCAGACCGCACCTCGGCATGGGCCGGATTTCACAGACAGATGTGACCCAAGATGTCACAGAAATTTGGCAGGAGATCACCAGTCCGCTCCCACGATGTCGACGGCGAAATTGCTTCAACCCGAAACAATTTCGCTATGGCATCACACGATGTCACGTGATAGCGTCGGTCGCCCGCGTCTTATCAGTAACGAAGCGCGCTGAATTGGGCGTTTGGGCTGGTTCTACTGTCGGCGCCATGTGTAAGACGCGGCGGTAAGGCTGGTTTCGTGGTGTAGCCACGTGTCTGCGTGAGGCGCGCGCGCCAGCCCCGAAGTCGCGCCGAGCAACAAGGGCGGGGGCTCCAGCTGGCTAGCGTGCGCCGGCGCGTCACGTCACCGGGGCTGGTAGCTTTGTGCCCGGTGTGGGTGAGGGTCTGATGGCTGAGTGGTGGTGTCGATGACGTCGGTGGCCGTGGTGCCGGAAGCCCTGGTAGCGGCGGTGTCTGATCTGGCCGGTATCGGTTCGGCGGTGAACAGTGCCCGCGCGGCCGCCTCACCGGCCACCACGGCGATCGCGGCCGCGGGCGCCGATGAGGTGTCGGCCGCGATCTCGGCGGTGTTTTCTGAGTTCGCGCGCGATTATCAGGCCGCGGGTGCGGCTGCGGCGGTGTTTCACCAGCGGTTCATGGACACCCTGAATTCCGGTGCGGGCGCCTACGCGGCGGCCGAGGCCGCCAGCGCCAGCCGCCTGCAGGCCCTGCACACCGTTGAGTGTGACGTGTCGGGGGCGATCAACGCGCCGTTCCTGCGGTTCACCGGGCGCCCGCTGTTCGGCAACGGCGCCAACGGCACCACCGTTGATGGTGTGGGCACCGCCGGTGGGGCCGGGGGGTGGCTGTTCGGCGACGGCGGGCATGGCGGGGCCAGCACCGCTCCGGGAGCCACCGGCGGGGCCGGCGGGGCCGGGGGGTGGCTGTTCGGCGACGGGGGAATCGGCGGGGCCGGAGGGCCGGCCACAGGAGCCGGAAACGGGGGAGCCGGCGGGGCCGGTGGGGCCGGTGGGGTCTCGGGATTGCTGTTCGGTATCGGCGGCACCGGCGGGACCGGTGGGACCGCCACCACCGGTGCCGGCGGTACCGGCGGGGCCGGCGGGGCCGGGGGTCTTCTCCTGTCGTGGGGCGGCACCGGCGGGACCGGTGGGACCGCCACCACCGGCACCGGCGGGACCGGTGGCGCGGGCGGCAGCGACGCCGGCCTGTTTCTTGGTTTCGGTGGGCACGGCGGCGCCGGTGGCGCGGCCAGCGGGGCCTCCGGTGTCGGCGGGCACGGTGGCGCCGGCGGCCTCGGCGCGGGCCGCAGCCTAATCGGGATCGACTACGCGGTGGGCGGCGCCGGCGGCGCCGGTGGTGCCGCCACCGGGACGGGTGGCACCGGCGGCGCGGGTGGCGCCGGTGGTTACGGCGCTGGCGTCTCCTTCGTCGGGTTCGACGTCGCGCACGGCGGCGCTGGCGGTGCCGGTGGCGCTGCCACCCATGTGGACGGCACCGGCGGCGTGGGTGGTACTGGCGGTGGTGCCGCCGGCTTGGCGCTTGCCGGGTTCGACGTCACCCACGGCGGGGCCGGTGGGGCCGGCGGGGCCGCCGCTCTGCACGGTGGCGCCGGTGGCACCGGCGGCATGGATGTCAGCCTCGCCCTGTTCGGCGGCAGCCTCGATCACGGCGGGGCCGGCGGGGCCGGCGGGGCCGCCACCGGCGCCAGCGGTCACGGCGGTGCCGGAGGTGACGGCGGTGTGGGCGCCACGTTGGTGGGCATCGCCAGCGGTGGGGGCGGCGGGGCCGGCGGCGCCGCTACCGGCGCCAGCGGGCACGGCGGTGCTGGCGGTGACGGCGGCCTGGGCGCCGCATTGGTAGGCGCTGGTCTCGGCGGTGGCGGCGGGCACGGCGGCAACACCACCCTCGGCCACGGCGGCCACGGCGGTGACGGCGGTGACGGCCTCGGATTGTTCGGATTCGGCGGCAACGGTGGTGACGCCGGGAGCGGCGCCTACCCCGCCCACGGCGGCGACGGCGGCAACGCCGGGGCAAGTATGAACGGCAAGTTCACCCCGGCGCTCTACGGCGACGGCGGCAACGGCGGTGACGGTGCCAGCGGCGGCAACGGAGGTCCCGGCGGCACCGCCGGCTTTTTCGGCGGCACCCCAGGGACCGACGGAACGCCGTAGCGCCGCCAGCAGGTCCCGGCACCGGTGACCGGCCGCGGGGGCGGATCGCTCAGGACGGGCATCCGGCCGGGGCGGGCACCAGGATCCACGCTCGAAGCCGGCATTTCGGATCATCCCCCTGGGGGAAATGGCGGAAGCCGGGGGGTGCGATCCCCCGGCCGCCCAGGGTGCCGGAAAGGCCGATGTGTGGGGCTGGGACCCCGGCGTTTATCGTCTCATGACCGGCGTGGCTCCTGGTGCGGGTGTGACCTATGGGCTTGGATTCGGGGTAGAAGCCAACGATCTGAACCCAAGGTCACACCCGTATGCCAGAGCCACCCAACCGTGGGGTGGAGGGCACCTGCCAGCCCGCATATCGGCGCTACCATTTCCCGGTGACGTGACGGAATAAGACGGAATAAGGGGTCGCCGGTGAATAAACATGGTCATGCTACGCGGGCCGGGGAAGTTCGCCGCCAAGCCGGGGCGGTCGCCACCGCGGTCAAAACCGATAACGGGCTGTGCTGGCAGGTGCGCCGCGACCGTGATGGGCTGGTGCGGATCACCAAATATCTTGCCCAGACCGGCCATTGGCACCGGCCGTGACGCTGTTTTACCCCGATTGCAGCAACAACAACTGGTCGTCTGTCCAGGACGCGATTAGTTTCCTGGAACAGCTCGTGCCAGAAGGTTTTAGCGGGATGTGCCACAAAGTGTCCGAGGGCAACTATTACGAGGACCCGTACTGGCCGCCGGTGCGGCAATGGTGCCAGCAGCATAACCTGCCCGTCATCGGTTACCACTACGTGACGACCGACGACCCCGCTTCGCAGGTGCGAACCTGGCACGCCAACAACGGCGGAACGCGCGCGATGCTGGACTGGGAGGACAACGGCGGCGACCTGGCTAATCTCACCGCCGTGGTCGACGCGTTCAACGCCGCCGGGATCATCGTGCAGCTGGGCTACTACCCCCAGTGGTACTGGCGGCAGCAGGGCCGCGGCACCCTGTCCGGCCTGGCCGACGCCCTGGTGTCATCCGGGTACCCGGACGGCTCCGGCTACGCCTCAACCATCTACGCCGACTCTGGCGGCAATACCGGCGAAGGATGGGCACCCTACGGAGGTGTTACCCCCGCCGCGTGGCAATTCACCAACAGCGCAAACATCGCCGGACACACCGTCGACTGCAACGCCTACCAAGGAACCGACCTCCGAGTCCTGTTCGACACCACCCCGACCACCCGCACGCCGACACCCGACAGGGCAAAGCTATAGCGCCTGGCCGCCACACCCTCGGGTACAGGCCCCTGTCCCGAGCGCAAGGGGTAGATTCCCGACTTGCGACAAA
>NZ_JBYCLC010000145.1:0-1819 GCF_057473685.1 Mycobacterium sp. TH-M116
ACACGCTCGATCCCCAGGTCCTGAGTTGATTGGTGATACCGCCGACCACCGTTTGCATCTTCGTGCTGACGAACTGGCCGATGCTGTTGAGCAGCCCCTCGCTGCCGGTCAAGCCACCCATCCCCGTGGAACCGGCCGATTCGCCCATGCTCATGAACATGCGCGCCGGGTAGCTGCCCATCATGATCGCGTAGTACCCGGCTTCGAGCGGGTAGATCGAGGACTGGGTCAGGCCGGCGCCGCTCGTCAGCGAACTCAGGCCGGTGGCGTTCAGCAGCGCGGCCACCGGGGCCGACGTGGTCAGCGAGCCCATCGCCGCCTGCACCTCGGCACCGAGCGTGGTCAGCGCCGCCAGCACACCGGCCCCGGAACTGGTCAGCAGCGGCGCGAACCCGGCGGCCGGGTTCGTCATCACCGGCGGCACGCTGAACCCAGGCATCTTCAGCGCACTGGCCGCCGAGGCGAGGTAGCCGTTCATCGCGGCCACGTCCTGGGCCCACATCTCCAGATAGTCGCCCTCGGTCGCCGCGATCGCCGGAGTGTTCTGGCCGAAGATGTTGGTCGCGATCAACGCCGCGAGCACCGCCCGGTTGGTCGCGATCACCGGCGGGGGCACCGTCACGGCGAACGCCGTCTCGTAGGCGGCCACCGCCGCGCTGGCCTGCGCGCTGGCCTCCGCCGCCGCCGCCGCCGTGGCGCCCATCCACGACACGTAGGGCGCGGCCGCGGCCGTCATCGCCATCGCCGACGGGCCCGTCCATCCGCTGGTGAGGGTCACGATCACCGACTGATAGGAACCCGCGGTCGCATACAAGTCACCGGCCAGCGACTCCCAGGACGACGCCGCGGCCACCAGCGGACCCGAGCCCGGACCGGTGTACATCATCCCGGAGATGACTTCGGGGGGAAGGAACGAGAAGAACACGGTGGCAGCCTGTCCCTAGCCGGCCGCTGCCACGTTCGCCGCCTCGGTCACCGTATAGGACGTGCCGCCGGTGGACAGGGCGCTCACGAAAGCTTCATGAATCTGGTTGGCCATCAACGCAATGGTCTGGTAGGCCAACCCGTGCGCGGCGAAGTGGGTGGCCAACAGCGCCGACACCTGGTCTGCCGCCGGAGGCAGGACGCCGGTGGTCGGCCCCTCCACCGCTGCATTGTTGGACGCCATCGAGGATCCGATGGTCGACAAGCTTCCCGCCGCGGCGGTCAGCATTTCCGGTCGTGCCGTTACGAAGGACACGCCCCACCTCCTTCAACACATCGGCCGGCTGACCCGGCAACTGCGAATAAAGTTTTCACGTGGTCACGACGATAAGGGCGGGCGCCTGCCGGATCCAGCCCCATCGGCGCCTTGTCCAGAGGATCCCTCCATCGTAGCCCTGCGACTGCTCTGGTGAGCCGATTTTCAGCAGTCTGGTCACACGATCACCAGGGGCACCAGGACAGTTCCTGCCGGACCGCACCGCGGCGGCGGATTCGGCTGCGCCGCAACGGGATCGGACGCCAAGCGGGAGGTATTGCCGTGGCCGATGCCACGGCAATACCTCCCGCGAGGGCCGAACTCAGAACAGCGAGAGCAGATCCAGCGCCAAGGTGCTCAGGTTGGGCGCCAGGTCGCCGGCCAGCACCGAGCCGATGTCGGTGATCGCGGCTGGGTCGAACGACGTCGACAGCGCCCCCGGGTCGAACGACAGCGACAGCGCGGACGGGTCGAACGCGGCGGCGGGGTCGAACGCGGCGGGAGTCACACCGAAGTAGGACTCCAGCCCGCCGAACAACAGGTTGCCCAGCTGGTCGAGGACCCCGCCCCAGGTGGCCG
>NZ_JBYCLC010000146.1:0-20563 GCF_057473685.1 Mycobacterium sp. TH-M116
CCCGGTCCGCGCCGCACCGCGTCGGCGATGCGCGCCTCCTTCGATCCGGTGACGAGGTGGTCGACGAGCACACCGAGCCGGCGCCCCGGCCCGGGACCGAATTCGGTCACGATGTCCACCAGGTCGTCGACGCCGCCGAGGTGCTCGACGACGACGCCCTCCACCCGAAGGTCGTCGCCCCACACCTGTGCGATGAGCTCGGCGTCATGGCGTCCCTCGACGTAGATCCGGCTGGCGCGCGCGACCCGGGCGCGCGCGCGTGGGACCGCGACGGATCCCGACGCCGTTCTGGCCGGCGCGGGCGGCGCCAGACGACGCGGCGCGGTGAGGATCACCGGACGCCCGTCCAGCAGATAACCCGGCCCGAGGGGAAAGCCACGCGTGCGCCCTCGCCGGTCTTCCAGGTCGACCCGACCGTATTCGACCCGCACCACCGCGCCCACGTAGCCCGTCTGCGCATCCTCGACCACCAAACCCAACTCGGCCGGGTGCTCGGTCGAACGAGGCGTGCGCCGGCCTGCGGCCAGCACGTCGGTTCCATAGCGATCCACCACGTCGGCGATAGTACGAGGGCTCGCCGGTGATCGCCGGTGCGGCGCGCCAGCGGCCGACATCACAAGTTGTCGGCGACGCGTTCCGCGGCCTGTGCTCTACTCCCGGCCGTGGCGAGGTGGACCGCACGTAGCCAGATAGTCCGCGTAATTCCATGTCGTCAGAAACTGTCGGCCCGCTCGCAGACCGCGTCGGTAGAGGGCATCTCGTTGCTGCGCGGACAGGTTGAAATCGATGGGACTGACCTCGTCGGCGGGGACGAAAATGGTGCGCCGCACGGTGCACGGGTCGTCGATGTAGGCGTTGTCCTGGTTGCTCATCAGCGTTTCTATGGCGGCGATTCCCAGCGACACCGGCCCATGCACCGGGTGGGTGGGCGGAATGCCGGGGCGCGCCGACAGCCGGATACCGAACGTCGGCCAACGGGGCCGGCCGTCGAGCTCGTCGAACAGCTGCACCGGGAAATCCGACAGCAATCCGCCGTCGACCCAGGTGGCGCCGGCGACCCGGACCGGTTGGAACACATACGGGATCGCCGCCGAGGCGTGCACGGCGCGGGCCACGGGGAAGTCGTCCGGTTCGACACCGTAGTCGGGCAGGTCCCACGGAATGCGCACCAGGCGGCGTCGGGACAGGTCGCTGGTGGTCACGACCAGCGACCAGGCGAACTGTTCGGGTTTCTCGCCGGTGCGCAGGTCACCGAACGTGCGCACGCCCAGGTCCCCCAGCAATCCGCCGATCAACCGCTCCAGGTAGGCCCCCTGGTACACCCCGTCCGACACCAGTAGCGACAGTCCCCCGCCGATCACCGGTACTCGACCGATCAGGCTGCGGTCGAGGAACTTTCGGTAATCGATGCTGCGCATCACCTCGGCGAGCCGGCTCAGCGGTTCGCCGGCGGCCTGCAGAGCTGCCACCAGCGAGGCGACGATCGCGCCCGCGCTGCTGCCGGCGACGCGGGGGAACCGGTAGTCGGCTTCGGCCAAGGCCTCCACCGCACCCACGAGTCCGATGCCCCGCACGCCGCCGCCTTCGCACACCAGGTCGGCGTGTGCCACGCTCACGGCCGCCACCTTAGCCCGGATCCGGCGGGCCGCCGCGCGGCACGCCGCGCCGCACTCAACGGATCCGTCGACCGTCGGCGCCGAAGAAATGTAGGTGATCGGGTTCGGGATTCAACCGCACGCGGCTACCCCGCTCTGGTGGCCGGCGTCCGTCGACCCGTGCCACGACGGGCTGATCGACAGTATTGCCCGGGAAACTGATTCGCCCATACAGGTAGGCATCCGCACCCAGCTCCTCGACCACGTCGACCTGCATCTCGAACCCCCTCTCAACCCCGGGGTCATTCACCTGCAAATGTTCGGGACGCACTCCGACGACGACTTCTGCCGCTGCCGAGGCGATCTCGCGTGTTATCGGAATCGGCAAATCCCCCAACAAGACCGACGAATCCACGATCGGCAGGGTGAAAAGGTTCATCGCGGGCGAACCGATGAAGCCGGCCACGAAGGCGTTGTCGGGATTGCGGTAGATCTCGCGGGGCGCGGCGACCTGTTGCAACAGTCCGTCGCGCAGCACGGCAACACGGTCGCCCATCGTCATGGCCTCCACCTGATCGTGGGTGACATAAACCGTGGTGGTGCCGAGTCGCCTTTGCAGCGAGGCGATCTGGTTTCGCGTCTGCACCCGCAGTTTGGCGTCGAGATTGGACAGCGGTTCGTCCATCAGGAACACCTGCGGACGACGCACGAGGGCGCGCCCCATCGCGACCCGCTGGCGCTGCCCCCCGGACAGGTCCTTGGGTTTGCGGTCCAGATACGAACGCAGGTCGAGTAGTTCGGCAGCGGCCAGCACCCGTTCGCGAATCTCGGCCTTCGGCGTCCTGGCGACCTTCAAGGCGAAGCCCATGTTCTGCGCGACGGTCATGTGCGGGTAGAGAGCGTAGTTCTGGAAGACCATCGCGACGTCGCGGTACTTCGGGTCGACGTCGGTGACATCTCGATCACCGATGCGGATGCGCCCGGAATCCAGCGTCTCCAATCCGGCCACCATCCGCAGCGAGGTCGTCTTGCCGCACCCGGACGGGCCGACCAGCACGACGAACTCGCCGTCACCCACCACCAGGTCGAGTCCGTCCAGGGCCGGCCGGTCCGCGCCCGGGTAGCAGCGGGTTGCCTGCTCGAAGCTCACCGAAGCCACGTCTAGCCACCGAGTCCGGTCACCGCAATACCGCGGACGAAGGAACGCTGCGCGATGGCGTAGATGACGACCAGCGGCAGCATGATCAGCATCGACGTCGCCATCAGCACCGGCCAGCGGGCGACATACTCCCCGCGCATCCGGACCAGCCCGAGGGTGAGCGTGGCCAGGCTGTTGCGCTGGATCATCAGCAGCGGCCACAGGAAGTCGTTCCACACGTTGACCCACGTGAGCACCGCGAGTACCAGCACCGCGGGCCTGGCATGAGGCAGCAGAATCCGCCAGTAGACCTGCCACGAGGAGCACCCGTCGAGAATCGCGGCCTCCTCCAGGTCAGTGGGCAGGGTCAGGAAGAACTGCCGCATCAGGTAAGTGCCGAAAGCGCTGCCGAACAAACCTGGCACGATCATCGCCCACGGGGTGTCGACCCAGCCCAGAGTCCGCATGAGGATGAACTGTGGGATGACGGTGACCGTCAACGGCACCATCAGAGTGGCCAGATAGACCAAGAACAGCGCATCGCGACCGCGGAATTGCAGGCGCGCGAAGGCATATCCGGCCAGTGAGCAGAAGAACACCTGCCCGGCCGTGACGCAGCCGGCATAGAGAACCGTGTTGAAGAACATCCGCCAGAACGGCATCAACGCGAACACTTCGGTGTAGTTCGACCACTGCGGGTGGGCCGGCAACAACGTCGGCTCGGTGACCTCGCCCTCCTTCTTCAGGGACCCCGAGACCGCCCAGGCGATCGGGAACAGTGCACAGCAGGCGATGCAGATCAGGGCCACGTAGACGACCGCGGTCCGGATGACGTTGCGCCTGAACATGCGCGCGGGGTGCTCAGCCAAGCCCACGGGAAGCCTCCCAGGAGCGACGCCGCGTGATACGGAATTGCAGCACGGTCAACACCAGCAGGATCGCGAATATCACCCATGCCAGCGCGGAGGCATATCCGAACTCCAGGAAGGAGAACGCGTGCTGAAACAGCATGATACCCAACACATACGTCGCGGTCTCCGGCCCGCCACCGGGCCCGTTGAGGACATAGACCAGGTCGAACGCCTGGAAGGCGTGGATGACCGAGATGACGACCACAAACGACACCGCACCCCGGATCATGGGCAGCGTGATGGAGACGAACTGCCGTATCGCGCCGGCGCCGTCGATTCTGGCGGCCTCGTACAGGTTTGCCGGTACCCCCTGTATGGCGGCGAGCAGCACGACGCTCGCGAAGGGCACGCTTCGCCACACGCTGACCATGCACAGCGACACCATGGCCCAGTGCGGTCGGATCAGCCAGGGAATCGGGCCGACGCCGGCCCAGCCGAGCACGATGTTGAGCAGTCCGTTGTCGGTGTCGAAGACGAACTGCCACACGACCGCCATCACCACCGAGGAGATCGCCAGCGGCAGGAAGACGACGGTGCGAAAGATCCCGATACCTTTGACTTCCCGGCTCAGCACGGCGGCGACGACCAGGCTGACCAGCACGGTCGGCACTACGGTGCCGACCGTGAGAACCACCGTGTTGCGAAGGGCGATGACGAACAACGGGTCGGACGTGAGGTCCCCGAAGTTCTTCAGACCCACGAACTTCGGCCGCGTGAAAAGGTCCCACTGCTGAAAGCTCATGTACAGCGAGAACCCGAGCGGGAACAGCATGAAGATGCTGACCGCGGCCAGGTTCGGCGCCACGAACAGTCGGCCTGCCCGGGCACGCCGTCGCAACGGACGAGATCTCGCGCCGGGGGTGTCGATCGGTGTCATGGGTTGCGTAGTACCTCGTCGACGGCGTGTGACATCCGGGCCAGCGAGCTCGCCGGCCTCGACCCGCGCAGCACGGGGCCGAAATTGCGGTCCATCAGGGCGCTGACCTTCTCCCACGCCGGGGTGATCGGCAACGCCTCGGAATAGGCCGGCCCCTCGGTGAGCACGGTCAGGTTACTCAACCGACTGTGGGCCGCGGCGAATCCCCGCGATGCCAGCGCGGATCGTAGCGCCGGCGCGAACAGACATGACTCGCCGATCAACGACTGTCCGATCGGGCCGGTCGCGAATTTGACGAATTCCCAAGCCTGATCCTTACGTTGGCTGCTCGCGGCGATGGCCAGGCCGGTGGCGCCGATGTTGGAGCAGGCCGCATGTCCTTTCGGCAGCGCCGGACCCGTCGGAAGTGGCGCGACGTCGAACTCCAGTCCGTTCGCGCGCTGGAACGTCTGGTAGCGCCAGTGGCCGCCCAGCGCGAGGGCCGCCTTGCCCGCCGCGAACAAATTGGGCGTGGAAATCGACTGGGTGTCCGACGCGGTGGGCGCAACCTTGTGCCTGTTGGCCAGGTCGGCGTAGAACTGCACCGCCTCGATGAACGCGTCGTCGCCGAAATTGAAGTGGGTCGGGTTTTTCAGAGGGGTCGACCACGGCACGCCGTTGTTCATGGCGAACAGTCCCGCCGTCGCCGCCGGCAGGAATGTGTCGACGAATCCCCACTGCGTTGTCCGCCCGGATCCGTCCCGCTTGGTGAGTGCGGTGGCAGCGTCCAGGAACTGGCCGAAGGTCCACGGCTGCGCCCACGTCCCCGGCGGTGCCGGCGCCCCGGCCTCGGCGAAAAGCCTCTTGTTGTAGTACAGGTAGTTCCCGGACCACTGCTCCGGGAACGCATACTGGCCCCCGTTGAACGAGAAGCCCTCGTAGAGCGGGCCGATGCTGTCCGACTTGAGCTCGGCGGCGAAGGCCGGATCGCGCGCCAGCATCGTGTTCAGGTCCAGCAACACGCCCCGGTCGGCCAATTCGGCGTAGGTCAACTCCCACGCCATCAGCACGTCGGGACAGCGGCCGCCGGCGCAGAAAGTCGAGAGCTGCTGCATGACGCCCGGACCGGACAACAGGGTTCGAACCTTGATGTCGGGATGACGACGCCGGAAGGCGTCGACGACACGCATCCTCGCGGCGTGCTCATCGGGGTTTGCGGTGAAGAAGAAGGTGAGCGCGTCGTCGCCGCCGGAGCTGCAGCCGTCCGGCCACGGCGCCAGCGCCGCCACGGTGAGCGCTCCGGCACCCCGCAGCAGGCTACGCCGCCCGAACGGCTCATCACCCATGGCGCTCCCCGGTCTTCGGTCTCGGCCGGCCCGCCGCCGGCTACGTCTAGTGTCCTTGGTACCCGATCCGACCGTTGCAGCACGGCCGGCGGTCAGACCGGGAGGCATCGCGTCGGCCTGCCGGGTCACCTCGTCGAACCAGATGGCACGCCCGTGCCCCGAGTTCAGCCGACGGCCACGCTGGCTCGGCGGCCGTTCACCGTGGTCTCGCCGCCGCACTCGAGTCGCATGGCGCCGACGAACGACTCGGCGGCGCCACCCTCAGGCCACCTCGGCCGACTCGACGCCCGCGGCCCGCATCTCCGCCAGTGCCCGCGCGGCCGAATCCGCGGCGACGGGGCGGGTCAGGTTCACCAGAACCCGCGTTGCCAGACCGGCCCGCGCTGCGTCCTCGGCGGTGCTCTTGACGCAATGGTCGGTGGCGATGCCGACGATGTCGACCGCCTCGACTCCGCGCCTGCGCAACCACGCCAGCAGGGAGGTCCCGTCCTCGTCGAAGCCCTCGAAACCGCTGTACCCGGCGGTGTAGGCGCCTTTGCAGAAGACCGCCTCGATCGGGCCGGTGTCGAGGTCGGGAGGAAAGTCCGCACCGGGGCTTCCCGCGATGCAGTGCGGCGGCCAGGACGACGAATAGTCCGGCCGGTCGGAAAAGTGGTCTCCCGGGTCGACGTGCCAATCCTTCGTCGCGACGACGTGCCGGTATCCCGGGCCATCCGCCAAGTAACTGTTGATCGCCGACGCCAGGGCGGCGGCGCCGGCGACCGCCAGCGGCCCGCCCTCGCAGAAGTCGTTCTGCACGTCGACGATGACCAACGTCCGCACGGGCTCCAGCTTATCGACCGTATCGCCACCGAGGCCGCGTTACGGGCATCAGCTGGGAATATGGGCCCTCACCTTCGGCCGGGGGACGCGCCGGTTTGATTGCGGGCCGGCGGGGTAGTCAGCCTGCCATGTTGATCCGCAGAATTGCCCGGCCGCTGTTGTCGGCCGTGTTCATCGGGCAAGGCATCGATTCACTGCTCAACCCCAAGGCCGCGGCCGCGGCCGCGGCGCCCGCGGTGGGCGGTCTGCAGGCGCTGCCGGATCCGGTGGGCACCAGCATTCCCAGCGACCCGCGGACCGTCGCGCAGATCAACGCGGCAGTTCAGGTCGGGGGCGGCCTGCTGCTGGCCACTGGGCGGATGCCGCGCGTGGCCTCGGCTGCCTTGGCCTGCACCGTACTGCCGGGCAACCTCGGCGCGCACATGTTCTGGACGGAGACCGACCCGCAGCGCAAAGCGGAGAAACGCAAGGAGTTCCTGACGGACCTCAGCCTGCTGGGCGGGTTGATGATCGCGGCCGCCGACACCGCGGGCGCGCCGTCGCTGGGGTGGCGGGGCCGCCGGGCAGCCGAGCGGCTCTCGGATGCGGTTTCATCCGCGCTGCCCGAGTTTCCCCAGGTCCACGACACCCTCGACAGTGACTTAGAAGAGTTCGGCGAGAAGATCAGGCATGGGTTGAAGATCGGCGCCGACAAGGGTGCACCGCTGGTCGAAGCCGCACGCAAGCGCAGCCGCGAACTGGCCGGCGCCGCCCGGGCCCGCGGCGAGCAACTCGCCGAATCAACGCGTCACTTCGCCGATTCCGCGAACGGCCAGGCTGCCGGGGATGCGCTGGAACGGGTCGGCTCGCAGGTGAAAAAGCGGCTCCGCTGAGCACCTCAGCGGCTCGGGCCCCCCGTAGCGCAGCAGTTTTCAGCCGCTTTTGTGTCGTCGCGTCGATGACGCCGACACGTAGGTGTCAATGATCGCGTCGACATCCCGGCCGACGTCGACGGTGAAACCCGGCTCGTCGGGGCCAAGGGGGTCGAGCGCCTCGTACTGCGAACGCAGTAACGCTGCCGGCATGAAATGACCTGGCCTGGCGGCCAGCCGGTCGCCGATGAGCTCCGGCGAACCGCTGAGGTGCAGGAACTCCACGTTCGGGCAATGCGCGCGCAATCGGTCGCGGTAGGCGCGTTTGAGCGCCGAACAGCTCGCCACACCGCCGCCGCGGTGGCCCGCCAACCACTCGCCGACCAGGTCCAACCAGGGGCGGCGGTCGTCGTCGTCGAGCGGCTCGCCGGCGGCCATCTTGGCGATGTTGGCCGGCGGGTGCAGGGTGTCGCCGTCGACGAACGGGACCCGCAACCGTTGCGCCAGGGCCGAACCCACCGTCGACTTGCCCGAGCCCGAGACACCCATCACCACGATCGGCGACGGAGCACGGGCCCGGCCTTCGCTCACCCGGTCGCCAGGTTGCGGTTCCATTCCACCCAGCCGACGCCGCGGCGGCCGTCCGTGGTGGTGACGGTGACCCAGGCACGCGGGAACTGACTGACCCGCCCGTCGGGGGAAACCAGCCGCACCGGCGCCTGGCCGCGCACGTCGAGGTCCGCAACGATCCCGCCCGGGTCGAAGCCCAGTGTCGATTCAAGCGGTAACCCGTTGGCGCCGAAGGCTTCCCGCGATTCGACGGTCTGCACCTCGGTGACGTCGTGGACGGCATCCTGCACGTAGCCGACACTGAAGGCCGGGGCACCCGGTATGCGGATGTTCACCCCGTGCAGGTGGGTGCCGTCATCGAGGTGCAGCGCGCTCCAGATCCAGTCCATGCTCCACCAGTCGCGCACCCCCCAGGAGTGGTCGCGCTGTCCGGGCACGGAGTCGACGCGGTAGCCGGCGCCGTCCACGCTGACGGTGCCCGAGACCCTGCAAGGGATTTCGTAGCGCGTCGTGAGCCGGTACTTGTACGGGGCGCCGCCGGTGGCCCACACCAGATGCATCGTCATGTCGACCGGAGTGCCAGGCTCCCCGCGCAGCAGGGCAGAAGGGTCGTCGTACGCCTGGGCCCGCGCGCGGATGTCGACGCGGTAGGTCTGCAGGGCGGCGGTGGCCGAGTGGGCCAGCTCGAAGGTGTCGGTGGCCACCACCCACGGATCGGCAGGCAGTGGGACCAGCGTGTCGACGGCCACGGTCGGCATGCCCGGGCCACACAGCAGTGCGTGCACCAACGCCTGCCGCCGGTTGGCGATCAGGCCGAGGCGGAACCAGCCACCCAATCCCTGTGCGGGATCGACGAAGTCGGCGTACCAGCTTTCACTCCACAGCGGCTCGGCGGTCGGGGCGTGCGCGAGTTCGTCGTCCCGCGACGGTCGCAGCGGCTCGGGTGCCGTCGCGACGGGCAGCGTCGCCAACGCGTCGGTGTCGAGCACGTGCGTACAGTGTCGTTGCAGCATCGTCATGAACATCCGGTCGCCGCGCTCGGTGCGCTCCACCAGCATCGAGGAGACGATCGCCATCATCACCCCGAAAAAGCTCTGGCGGCGCACACCTTCGGCGACGTCGGCGAGGCTCAGGGGCGCGTTGGGCCCCAATGCCTCGTGGTAGGTCCGCAGTAACCCGTCGTAGTGCTCGCGGCGGTCTCGCGTCGACAGGGCACAGCCCAGGAAATACGCCAGGTCGGTCAGCGCCGGGCCCCACGAGACGGTCTGCCAATCGACCACCGTCAACGCGCGGTCTGCCCCTTCGGTACCGAACAGCATGTTGTCCAGGCGATAGTCGCCATGCACCATGCCCTGGATTCGGCCGGGCTCGGACTCCTGCGCCAGGTAGCCGTCGAACGAGGCCACCAGGCGTTCGCACACCAGGCGGTGTCCCGGCTCGATCTGGTCGCCATAGCGGTCGACGAAACCGGCATAGAGCGGGGTGATCATCGCCTGGCGCAGTGGCGACTCGCGGTTGAGCCACGGCGCCTCGGCCAGCGCCGGGTCCCCGAGCAGCGGGCCGTGCAGCCGGCCCAGCTCCTCGACACCCAGGCGGGCCTGTTCGGGTGTGGCACCGGCGATCTCGTCGCCGACGATCGCCGGGCCCGCGTCGCCGAGCAGCAGGTCGAAGACCCCGGTGGTGGTGTCGACTGCGGCGTGGTAGCAGGGCGCGACCGGACCGCCCAGACGCGGAGCGATGTCGCCGTAGAAGCAGACCTCTCGTTCGTAGAGACCCAGCGCCAGCCCGGTCTGGCGACTCATCGGGTCGGTCGCGGCGACCTTGAGCACCACCGACTCGGGCCGGTCGGGGCCGGGCGCCCCGTCCGAGTAGGTGAGCCGGACGCGGTAGCACTCGCTCATCTGGCCGGTGCCGATGCGTTCCACGGTGAAGTGCGCGACGGGCCCGGCGCCGATCGCCGCGGTCAGCCAGGAGGCAGTGAGGTCACCGGGTCGTTCGATGACTTGCCCGGTGTCGGCGTGCATGGTGGTCAGCGTGCCAGTTCAACGCGCCAGTGAAAAGCCTTCCCAGGCCATCCTGCGGTGCGGATGCGGGTCGAACTCGACGCGAGACCTGCGGTCGAAAACCATGACGGCGCGGTCGGAGGCGGTGTACGCGGGCCAGTCGTCGCCGGGTACCCCGGTGTGGCTGAAGGACCGCCAACGGCGTTGCACCTGGTTGCTGACCCGCAGCGCGGCACACCGGTCGCCGGCGGCCGTCAGCAGCGCGCCGAACCTGGTCCGATAGATGTCGAAAACCGCGAGCAGTTCCGTGGCGTGGGTCGCGCCGAAGCCGGTCCAGCGCAGCGTTCGCGGAGCGTAGTCGTAGCGGTAGAGGTACGTGGGTGCGTGGGTGCCGTGGGCCTCGGCGATCTGCCAGGCCGCCGAGCTGAACGCGAAGTCGCCGCCGAGCTGGATGCACGCCGAGGGCGCCGGGTAGTCCGGGTAGGCGGCGGTGATGCGTTCGCGGGCGGCCGGTTCGGTGTCGGCCAGCAGTTCTTCGACCATCGTTTCATTCGTCGGCAGCATCGTCAGGAAGCGCGTGAACAGGCGCCCCTCGTCGGCGTTGGTCCCCACGATGAGCGGCACCCGGTGCGCCCGTCCGCACCGCATCGCGTCAACGGGATCCATCGGCAGGATGTCGTCGCCGACGACGGGGCCGATCGGAAAGGCGTTCAACCTGTTCGTCATGCCCTGCTCGATCAGGCGGTGCTGGATCTTCACCAGTTGGGCCGCGGACACCTGCATCAGCGCGTCGGCGGCGTCGCGCCTTCGCGCCCCGAGCAAATCGGCGAACCGGTTCGCGAACTCGTCCGCGATGTCTTTGGACCGCGTCAGGCCCGAGGCCGGGCTCTCCGAGATCGCCCGGGCGAACAGCTCTTCGGCGGCGGGCACCGCCAACAACGTGGAGGTGATGCACGCGCCGGCACTCTCGCCGAAGATGGTGACGTTGGCGGGATCACCGCCGAACTCCGCGATGTTGTCACGAACCCACTGCAACGCCAGCACCAGGTCGCGCAGGTAAAGATTGCTCTCGATGGGGACCTGCGCCGTCGACAGCGACGACAGGTCCAGGCACCCCAGCGCCCCCAATCGGTAGTTGACCGAGACGTAGACGCATCCACGGCGGGCCAATGCCCCGCCGTCGTACAGCGGCGTGGCGGAGCTGCCCAGGAAGTACCCCCCGCCGTGGATGAAGACCATCACCGGAAGCGGTTGCGCACCGGCGGATTCGGGGGTGACGACGTTGAGGGTCAGGCAGTCCTCGCTCATGGGCTGGTACTTGCCGACCCCGAGCAGGGTGTAGCGACGCTGCTGGGGCGCGCAGTTGGCGAATCCGTGGCAGTGCCGCACTCCCGACCAGGGCCGGGCCGGCTGGGGCGCCCGCAAGCGCAGCGGCCCCAGTGGGGGGCGGGCGTACGGGATGGATCGCCACCGGTTCACCCCGTCGCGGGTGAAACCTTCGACGGTGCCGGCAGAGGTTTGCGCGCGGACGGTGCGCTCATGCATGAGCCGACCGTAGCCGAATCGACGCGCAGAACGCGCGCGCAGCGCCTCAGTCGGTGCTGGTTCGTGGACCGGCGGTTAGCCTGGCTCAATGCGGATCGCCGCGCTGGTCGCGCTGACGTTGCTCGTCGCCGGCTGCTCACACGGTCAGCGCGGTGAACCGCGGCCCGGCCCCGAAGCACCCGGGAGCACCCCGGCGACGACCACCACCTCGTCGAGCAGGCCGGCTCCGTCAACCGCACCGACGTCGGGCGCCGCGATCTCGGACGTGATCGCCTGGATCGAGGCGGGTCGCCCTGCCGACCCCGCCGGCTTTCACAACGTGACGCGCGACGGTGTCGTCACCCCACTCGGCGGCGACGTCGCGTTCACCGCCCAAGTCGGCAAAGTCGCGTGCATGACCGACGCCAAACGCACCGGGCCCGCGCCGGTTTGCCTGGTCGAGCTGACCAATCCCGCGCCCGCGCCCGCGACGGCCTACGGCGAATGGAAAGACGGGTGGGTCTTTTTCGATGGGACGAACTTGCAGGTGGGCGCGGCCCGCGGTGACCCGGGCCCGTTCGTCGACGGTCACGGGCCCGCACTGGCCGACGGGGATTCGCTGTCGTTCGGTGACTACCGCTGCCGGGCCGACCGGGCTGGTCTGTTCTGTGTGAACTATGCCCACCGTTCGGCGGTGCGATTCAGCACAGCCGGCATCGAGCGGTTCGGCTGCCTGCAGCCTGTGCCGCCGCCCGACGGCGTCGGCCTGGCGTTCGCCTGCTGAGGCCGCGCCGGCGCCACGTCCGGGACCGATCGTGACCTTGGGCTCTATCCGGCGGCGCCGCGTTCGTCTTCGCTGGCTGATGAGCGAGCGGGAGGTTCAATGGGCGCGGTCGGGGTCGTCGGCCTGGTGGTGTCGGGCGTGGTGATCGCGTCGGTGTTGTGCCTGGTTGCCGTGGGCATCGCCCGCGGTTGGGTGCGGCAGCGACCGACGAACCACCCCCACGGTGAAAATCCGCGCGGCACGCGATGAGCGTCACGGGCTCCGAGGTGTTGCGGGTGGGACTCACATCGGCGGAGGCCGCCGCGCGGCTGGACGCCGAGGGCCCCAACCGGCTTCCGGTGGCACGCAGAATCCCGGCCTGGCGGCGGCTGTTGGCCGAGATGGTCCACTTCTTCGCGCTTCTGTTCTGGGTGGCCGGCGCGCTGGCATTCGTCGCGGGGATGCCGCAGCTGGGTGTGGCGGTGTTCGTCGTCATCGTGATCAACGGGCTGTTCGCGTTCGCTCAGGAACAGCGCGCCGAGCACGCCGCCGAACGGTTGAGCGAGCTGCTTCCGCGGCGCGCCACCGTGGTCCGCGACGGCATGGCCCGGCAGGTGCCGGCCGAAGATCTGGTGGTCGGCGACGTGGTGCTGCTTGCCGAAGGCGACCGCATTTCAGCCGACCTGCGGCTCGACGTCGCGAATGCGCTGGCGGTCGACACCTCGGCGCTGACCGGGGAGAGCGTGCCCGAGCACCCCGCGGCGGGCGAGGCCGTACCGGCCGGCTGTTTCGCGGTCGAAGGTGAGGCCCGGGCTACCGTCGAGGCGACCGGACGGCATACCCGGCTGGCCGGGATCGCCCGGCTCACCCAGGCGCAGCGGCCCGCTCCGACCCCGCTGCGCAAAGAGCTCGACCGCGTGTCGCGCCTCATCGCCGTGGTCGCCGTCGTGGTCGGGTCGGTTTTCTTCGGTGTCGCGCTGCTGGTCGGCATGCCTCCCTCCGCCGGATTTCTGTTCGCGGTCGGGGTGACGGTCGCCATCGTGCCCGAGGGCCTGCTGCCGACCGTCACCCTGTCGCTGGCGATCGGGGCGCAGCGGATGGCCGGCCGGCACGCGTTGGTGCGCAACCTCGAGGCGGTCGAGACGCTGGGCTCGACGACCTTCATCTGCACTGACAAGACCGGCACCCTGACCCGCAACGAGATGTCGGTGGTCGAGGTCTGGATGCCCGACGGCACCGCCACCATCGACGGCAACGGCTACGAACCCGTGGCCACGATTCACTGGGCCGGGGACGAGGCCCCGCTGCGGGACGTGGCATGGGTGGCCGCGCGGTGCTCGTCGGGGCGGGTGAGTGAGAAGGACGGCCGCTGGGTACCGCACGGCGATCCGATGGAGGCCGCCCTGGACGCCTTCGCGCGACGGGTCGGCGTCGACACCGACGACAGCGCCCGATCGGCCCCGGAGCGGGCGCGGTTCCCGTTCGACGCCCGCCGGCGCCGCATGTCCGTGGTCACCGGAAACCGCGTGCTGGTCAAAGGCGCCCCCGATGCGGTCTTTCCGCTTTGCGCGGTCCCGACCGGCGCGGTCGAGGCGCTGCGGGCGCTGGCCCACCGCGGCCTGCGCGTGCTCGCAGTCGCCGCGCGAGACCTCGCCACGGCCGAACCGCCGGGTTCGGCGGCCGAGGCCGAGCGCGACCTGACGCTGCTGGGGCTGGTCGCGCTGGAAGACCCTCCGCGCCAGGGTGCGGCGGCGGCGCTGGCCGCGTGCCGGCGCGCCGGCATCCAGGTCGCCATGGTGACCGGCGATCATCCCGACACCGCCAGGGCCGTCGCGGCCGAGGTGGGCCTGCTGGGGCCGGAGCAACTCGTGCTGACCGGCCGAGACCTGCCCGCCGCGGATGCCGAACTCGGCGCACTGCTCGACCACGACGGCGTCGTCGTCGCCCGGGTCACCCCCGAGGACAAGCTGCGCATCGCGCGGGCGCTGCGCCACCGCGGTCACGTCGTGGCCATGACCGGAGACGGTGTCAACGACGCGCCGGCCCTGCGCGAGGCGGCGATCGGGGTGGCCATGGGCCGGTCCGGCACCGACGTGGCCCGCGAGGCCGCCGACCTGGTGTTGCTCGACGACAACTTCAGCACCATCGTCGCCGCCGTCGAACAGGGCCGGGCCACGTTCGCCAACCTGCGCCGCTTCCTCACCTACCATCTCACCGACAACGTGGCCGAGCTCGCCCCGTTCGTCGTGTGGGCACTCAGCGCCGGGACGTTCCCCCTCGCGATCGGGGTGCTGCAGGTGTTGGCGCTCGACATCGGCACCGACGTCCTGCCCGCCCTGGCGTTGGGTGCCGAGCCGGCCGCCGCGCACGTGCTCGACCGGCCCCCGACGCACGGCCACCTGCTGGACGGGCGCCTGTTCGCACGCGCGTTCGGGGTGCTGGGCCCGGTCGAGGCCGCCGTGGAGCTCGGCGCCTTCCTGACCGCGTTCCTGGCCCTCGGCTGGCGACCCGGTGCGCCCTTCCCCCACGGTCCGGCGCTGCTCGCGGCCTCGGGTGCCGCGTTCAGCGCCGTGGTGTTCGGGCAGGTGGCCAACGCCTTCGCCTGCCGCAGCACGCTGCGCCCCGCCTGGAACGTTCCGTGGCGGACCAACCGTCTGCTGCTGGGCGCCGTCGGCGCCGAACTCGCGATGCTGGCGGCCTTCCTGTATGTGCCACCGCTCGCGCACCTGCTCGGCCAAACCGGCCCGTCGTGGGCCGGGTGGCTGACCGCCCTGCTCGCCATACCCGCCGTCCTCGCCGCCGACGCGATCCACAAGCGGCTCCGCCGCCTGCGTGCGGGCGACCGCACGCATCACCAGGTGACGGGAAGCTCCTTCATACCGTAGATGTCGGCCTCTTTGGCGCTCAACTCTTCCGGCGGCGCGGCCCGTTTCAGCCCGGGCAGCCGCCGCGCCGGCGTGGTGAACGCGACCTGCATCTCGACCCGCGCGAGGTTTTGGCCGAGGCACTGGTGGGTGTCCTAGCCGAAACCCAAGTGCCCCCGGGTATTCCGACCGGGATCGAAGGTCTCCGGATCGTCGGTGAACTCGGGATCCCAGTTGCCCGCGGACAGGTTCATCACGAGGAAGTCACCGGCGCGCTGGTTTCGTGACCGGCCAGCATCATCACCACACCGGTCATGGCCGCCGTCTCGCGGGGGAGCTGGCCGAGGATTCATTGCGCGGCCTTGCCGAACTGATCGAGGCCGCAATCTGTCTCGACGCCCGCCTTCCGTTATGCGTCCGGGCCCAAAAGCCGGCCGCTCTAGTCCGAGTTCATGCGGACGAATTCGTTTCGCCGGTACAGCTCCACGCATGTCGATCGTCTGATCTTGCCGCTGGTGGTGATCGGAATCGAACCGGGAGCCACCATGACCAGATCCGCGACCCGCAGGCCGTGTGAGTGGGAGACCGCCGAGATGACCTCGCGCTTGATGAGTGCGAATTCGTGCATCGCATCCTTCTCGGAATCGCCCCGCTTCTTGACCTCCACGACGACGACAAGCTGCTCCATGCCGTCATCGGGAGCGGCGATCGCCGCGACCCGGCCGCGGGTGATCTCCTGGATCGTCGCCTCGATGTCGTCGGGAGCGTGGTTGCGTCCGTAGATGATCAGCAGGTCCTTGATGCGGCCCACGATGAACAGCGCGTCATCAGAGACGAAACCCAGGTCCCCGGTCCTCAGCCAAGGCCCCTCGGGCGTGCCGGCCGAGGGTTCGACCAGCACGGCGCCGAAGGTGCGTTCGGTCTCGTCGGGCTTGCGCCAATAGCCCGTGCTGACGTTGCCGCCGTGCACCCAGATCTCGCCGGTCGTTTCGTCCGGGCACTCGGTGCCGGTCGCGGGATCGACGATCCGCAGGGTGGGCCCTTGCAGCGCCGGATAACCGACCAGCGCCGTGCCGGTCCCGCCTGCGCACCGTTGCGCCTGGCCGACGGTCAGCTTTTCGGGCTCGAAGTCGACGATCTTCGGGGGTTCACCCTCTGTGCTGGTCGCCACGTACAACGTCGCCTCCGCGAGCCCGTACGTGGGCCGGATCACCGTGTCGCGCAGGTTGAAGCGGGCAAACCGCTGCGTGAAGCGTTCGAGTGTTTCGGGGCGTACCCGTTCGGCACCGGGCATGATGGCCAGCACGTCGGAGAGGTCACGCCCCGCCATGTCGTCGTCTGTTGTTCTGCGGGCCGCCAGATCCAAAGCGAAGTTGGGTGCTCCCGTCGATGCGCTGGGATAGGAGGCCAGCAACTGCATCCAGCGGGCCGGCCGCTCCAGGAAAGCCGCCGGGCTGGTCAGGACCGCGCGGCATCCCGAGAGCACCGGCGTACAAACACCCATGATCAAACCCAGGTCGTGATAGAACGGCGTCCACGACACAATGGTGTGATTTGCAGGGGCAGTGCCTCCGCTTTGCGGAAAACAGCCGGCCATCGTCAGTTTGTAATTAACCTGGAGGTTGGAATAAGAAACCATTACTCCGGCCGGCCTGCGCGTCGACCCGGACGTGTATTGCACATACGCGGTGCTTTGGTAGTTGTGTTCCCCGGTCTCGAATCGGGCCGGTGCGTCCAGGTCGAGCACATCGATCTCGATGATCGACGGGGCAGGTTCCCCGGACCGGCGCGTGACATGTCCGGCGACGTCGCCGACGACGGCGGATGTGGTCAGAACTACGGTTGCCGACGCATCGCGCAGCACTGATTCGACCCGCTCATCGGCCACCCCTCCCAGCGGCACCGACAGCGGAACCGCGATGATCCCGGCCTCCAAAGCGCCCAGGAAGGCAACGATGTAGTCGAGCCCCTGCGGCGCCGATATCACGGCGCGGTCGCCGGGTGAGGCACAAAGCCTGAGTTCGCGCGCAACGTTTCGCACTCGCCGATACAGCTGCGGCCAGGTCACGCTTTCGGCGACACCGGCCCAGTCCCGCTCGTAGTCGACAAACGTATATGCCACGTCGTCGGGCTGCAGGGCGGCACGTTTACGTAGCAAAACCGGAAAAGGGGTCCCAAGCACGGGCATGAGAGTACCGTGGCCGTCCCCGGCGCAAACGCAGTGCGGTTGACTCACCGCGGCTCGCTCATTGTTGTCGAATCAAGGGGTGTCGTTGTTTTCCGGAAGCACCGGATGAGCGTCCGGGCCCGGTTCGAGCACCTGGATCTCTCCCGTCGCGCCGTCGACCTCGACGAGGGCTCCGGACGGCAGCAAGCGGGTGGCCCCCTGGGCGTCGACCACACACGGGAAGCCGAACTCCCGGGCCACCACGGCCGCATGCGACATCGGCCCGCCCAGCTCGGTGACCACCGCGGCGGCGTAGCAGAAGGCGGCCGTATAACCGACGTCGGTGACCTCGGCGACGAGGATTTCTCCGGGCTCCAGGTCGTCGATGGTCTCGGGCCGCACGATGCGCACCCGACCGCGCACCCGTCCCCCGCAGACGCCGACGCCGCGCAGGGTGCCGCCGCTGCCCAGCACCGCCGTCGATGCGGTCGCCGGCTGCCAGCTTCCGCTGAAGACCGCCGGCGGGACGACGCCGGCCAGCCGGAGTCGTTCGGCGCGGCGGTGGGCCGCCAGCTCCGCGACGTCCGCCGGAAGCGCGTCGAGCTCATCGACCAGCAGGTAGAACACGTCGGCGGCGGCATCGATGACGCCGGCGTCGGCCAGGCGGCGCCCGTATTCCCGCAACAACCCGCGCAGCACCCAGTTGGCGCGCACCATCTTGTCCCGGCGCACCTCCCGGTCGCGCAGCTGCCGCACGAACAGCGCCGCGACGGGTCTGGCTTGCAACGGGATTCGCGGGTGCTGCGGAGCCGGCGCCGGCGATGCACCGATCGTCCGGGTCACCATCCGAACCAGCAACTCCGGGTCGTCGGCGTAACTGGTCGAGAGCATCTCGAGTTCGGCGGGACCACGATGCCCGATCAGATCCAGCTCGGTCAGCACCGCAGCGTGAAACTCCGGGGCCTCGATCGCCAGCTTGCCGAGGCGCTCCCCCGGCTCGGCCAGCAGCCGCGGTACATCCGGGTTGTGTTGCGCCGCAACCACGAGCCGCTGCACCGCCTCCACGGACCGCGCGCTGACCAACTCCGGGCCGGCCGACGGGGCGGTATCTCGCCCGCACAGACCGCGCAACAGCACGTTGTACGCGGCGCACAGCATGAACGACCCCGAGGCCAGCACCCAGCTGTGCACCACGTGATCGCGCGCCAACGAGATGAGGCTGAGGAGCCGGCCGTCGTCGAGACGGGTGAGGTCACCGCCCGCGAGACGCTCCAGGCGGTCGATGTCGGCGACGAACGCCCGGGTGTCCAGCGTCGAACCGGCACTCAGGCCGATCTGGTTGACGGCGAACACCCCGATGTTGCGGATAGTACGCAGTTGTCTTCGCCCCCAACGTATTTCCGGCGAAGGGCGTTCCTCGCCGAAGATCGGCAGGGACGCCATGCTGGGGCCGAAGAACCCGCTCTTGCTGACGACAGTCGCGGGCTTGACGAACGGCACCGTCTCGGCCATGAAATGCGCCGTTGTGATCGCCCCGTATAGGCGATGGGCGAACACCGCGACCATGCGCATGGCGATTTCGCGCTGGATGATCCCCCCCGGCCGCAGCCGCTCGGCGACGCCCACGCCGGCAGTGCGAAGCCCGCGGACGGTTACCGACGCCGAGGAAGGCGAAAACGGCCCGGGCAGCGCCTCGGACAGATTGGTGGCCAGGAAGGTCGGAAAACGGGGGTCGATCGGCGTGTCGAATTCGCCGTTGAGCCCTTCGGGGCCGCCCGGGACGGGCACCACCCCGTCGGCGGCGGGTACGTCGGCGGCGGGCGGATCGTCGATGGTGGCCAGCCGCCACGGCAGGGAGACCACCCGGCGGCCCACCGTCAACCGGCCGCGCATGCCCAGCGCCAGGTCCTCGATACATTCGTCGGCGTTCCATGCCGTTGCGAATCCCCACTCCTCGCTCAGCCGCGCGGTGTCCATCAGTGGGGTGCGTTGCACCAACTCCAGCTCGGAGAGCGAGGGCAGGCTAAGCCGCAGCAGCGCGGCGGCAGGGCCCACCACCGGCACCACCGTCCGGCCGACCGCGGCGGCGACCTGGCGGAACGTGGGCACGCCCGGCGCGGCGAGATTGACCGGGCCACTGGTGATCCCGGTGTCCAGCAGGGCACGGGTCAACACCCGCAGCGCGTCGTCGAGATGCACAACCTGAACCGGGCCGTCGGCGCCGCCGTCGGGCAAAACCGGCAGCGCGAGCAGCCGGCGCACCCAGTTGTCGACGCCGCGACCGACGATCAGCGCGCAGCGGATCGCGACCGATTCGGCGTCGGCGGCCGCCAGCATCTCCTCGACCCGGGCCTGCTGGACGCCGCCGGCGACGACCGGGGCCCTCGCGTCGCGCTCGGTGTGCGCGGAGCCGTCCCAACCGTAGACGTGGGCCGAGGACGGGAAGACGACGCGCCGCGAGCCGTTCTGTGCCATCGCGTCGAGGACGTTCCTCGTGCCCCCGAGGTTCACCTGGCCGGCGATTCGGTGCGCGGGTCCGGGGCTCTTCGCCCACGCGCAGTGCGCGACGACGTCGGCGCCGTCGACGCACAGCTTGACCACGCCCGCGTCCCGGACGTCGCCCGAAATGAATTCGGCCGCGCTGGGCCAGCTTTGGGGCCGATGCCGCGCCAGCCCGACGACGTCGTGCCCCTGGCTGAGAAGCCGGGCCGCGAGCCCGCGCCCGAGGACCCCGCTCGCCCCCGTGATCGCGATTCTCACCGACCGTCCCGGCTAGTCATCGTTGTCCAGCAGTGCGGCGTTGACCAGGTCGTCGAGATCCATGTCCGCGATGCTCTTCTCGGTGGTCGCCGCCGGCGCGGGCTGACCCCCGACCCCGACGTCGCTGCCGTTGGACTCGTTGGCCAACGCCAGCAACAACTCCAGAACCCCCGCCTGGCGGAGACGCTTGACCGGGATCGAACTCACCACCCGCTGGATCTCGGCCTCGCCGGGGGCCGCGGCCGGGGCGCCTGGCCCGGATGTTCCGACGAGCTCGCGGTGCATGTAACCGGCCAGCGCGGCGGAGTTCGGGTAGTCGAAGATCAGCGTCGGCGACAGGGCCAGGCCGGAAGCGGTTTTGAGCCGGTTGCGCATCTCCACCGCGGTCAGCGA
>NZ_JBYCLC010000147.1:0-22366 GCF_057473685.1 Mycobacterium sp. TH-M116
GCCGGCGCGGGCGGCGCTTCCCGTTCGGCTGGTTCCTCAGAGCTCACGGCCACACAATAGGGTGGACTCTCGATGAGGCCCTACTACGTCACGACGGCCATCGCGTATCCGAACGCGGCGCCGCACGTCGGTCACGCGTACGAGTACATCGCCACGGACGCGATCGCCCGGTTCAAGCGGCTCGACGGCTTCGACGTGCGTTTCCTGACCGGAACCGACGAGCACGGCCTGAAGGTCGCCCAGGCGGCCGCGGCCGCCGGCATCCCCACCGCGCAGCTGGCGCGTCGCAACTCGGAGGTGTTCCAGCGCGTCCAGGAGGCACTGAACATCTCCTTCGACCGGTTCATCCGCACCACCGATCCCGACCACTACCGCGCCTCCCAGGAGATCTGGCGGCGCATGTCGGCGGCCGGCGACATCTACCTCGACAACTACTCGGGGTGGTACTCGGTGCGCGACGAACGGTTCTTCTTCGAGGCCGAGACGCAGCTTCTCGAGGACGGAACGCGCGTGGCGACCGAAACCGGCGCCGCACTGACCTGGACCGAGGAGCAGTCCTACTTCTTCCGGCTGTCGGCGTACGGGGAACGGCTGCTGGCCCACTACGACGCCAATCCGGGCTTCATCGCCCCCGAGGTGCGGCGCAACGAGGTGGTCAGCTTCGTGTCGAGCGGCCTGGCGGACATTTCGATCTCGCGCACCTCCTTCGACTGGGGGGTGCCGGTGCCCGACGACCCGAAGCACGTCATGTACGTCTGGGTCGACGCGCTCACCAACTACCTGACCGGTGCGGGCTTCCCCGACACCGACGCGGAGCTGTTCCGGCGCTACTGGCCCGCGGATCTGCACATGATCGGCAAGGACATCATCCGGTTCCACGCCGTGTATTGGCCGGCATTCCTGATGTCGGCGGGGATCGAGCTTCCCCGAACCGTGTGCGCGCACGGATTTCTGCATCATCGGGGCGAAAAGATGAGCAAGTCGGTGGGCAACGTCGTCGACCCGGTGGCGCTGGCGGACACATTCGGGGTGGATCAGGTTCGCTATTTCCTGTTGCGTGAGGTCCCGTTCGGTCAGGACGGCAACTACACCGAAGAGGCCATCGTCACGCGGATCAACACCGACCTGGCCAACGAGCTGGGCAACCTGGCCCAGCGCTCGCTGTCGATGGTGGCCAAGAACCTGGGCGGCGTGGTCCCCGACCCCGGTGAGCCGACCGCGGCCGACACCGAGCTGCTGACGACGGCCGACGGCCTGCTGGAGCGGGTGCGCGCCGGTTTCGACGCGCTGGCGATGCACTTGGCCCTGGAGGCGATCTGGCTCATGCTCGGCGACGCCAACAAGTACTTCTCGGCCCAGCAGCCGTGGGTGCTGCGCAAGAGCGAATCCGTGTCGGACCAGGCGCGCTTTCGTGCTGTGCTGTACACGACGTGTGAGGCGGTGCGCATCGCGGCGCTGCTGGTGCAGCCCGTCATGCCCGAATCGGCAGGCAAACTCCTCGATTTGCTCGGGCAGGCGCAAGACCGGCGAGGGTTCGACGCCATCGGTACCCGGCTGGCCCCGGGCACGGTGCTACCGCCCCCGACGGGGGTGTTCCCCCGCTACCAGCCCGTATCCGAACCCGCCTAGCCTGCTCCCAGCCTGCTCCCAGCCTGCGCCCAGCCGGCTCCTAGCCTGCTCCGGCCACCATGACACCGGTGGCGGACCCATCCGGTTGCGCATGACGCAACGCCTCACGGGCGAGGAACTGGCGGAAGTAGGCGAGCGCGCTCTCGTCGACGACACCGGCGAGCAGCAGGTCCCACATCCGGCCGGTTCGTCCGACGAGGTCCTCGTCGACGCCGTCGGCGCGAACCAGGTTGGAAATCAAGCACGTTCCGAGCATGGTAACGACGATCGACTCCCCGAGCCGTTCCGGGTCGAGGCCGGATCTGAGGTCCCCCTCATCGGTTGCCCGTTGCGCCTCCGCGGACATCAGTTCGATCAGACCCGCGCAGAAACGCGTGGCGGAGTCGTTGAAACCGCTCAGGGCGCAGGTCAATTGCTCGGCGGTGCGGGCCACCTTGTCCGATCGCACCATGGTCGCGATCGTGAAGGTGCCGTGGATCATGTTCTCCAACGCCGGCGAAGAAGTCCCACACACGTGACGGAAGGCGCCCAACAGCGCGTCCGATCCCTCGTCGATGATCGCGGACGCCAACGATTCCTTGGAATCGAAGTGATGATACAAGGCCCCCTTGGTCATCCCCGTCCGTTCGATGATCGTGCCCCACGCAGCCGCCGAGTACCCGACCTCACCGAACACGTCAATCGCTGCATCGAGGATCCTCCGTCGAGTGGCTTCGGATCGAACTTGACGCGCCATCGCTGCTACACCTCCAGGGTTCGGTGGGTCTGTACCGATCCACGCAACCCGGTGTCTCGTCTCCGGTTGTAAGGGAGTAAGCCTAACAATGCAGCCGGGCCAAGGCCTCGATCGCATGGACTTGCCGCGTCGTTCACGCCGAATCAGCGGGCGCGGGCGGTCACTCGTTGCCGGCCGGCGTCGTGGCGTCGCGCGGAATGTCCAGGGTGGCAATCGGATACATTCCCGACCCGTCCCGGCCGTCGCGGGCCAGCGCCATCGGCGCGTAGTTCACCACGTGCGAGGCGCCAGGTTTGTGCTGCTGCCAGCCCACGGTGGCGCGAAGCGTGTAGTGGCCGGGCGCCAGGCCCCCCAGGTCGACGTGCACGGATTCGGTCGATGACACCGGTACCGCCTCCTGCCGCGATTGACTGGAGTCGTCGCGCACCAGGGTTTTGAGGTCGACCGTCGCCGGCAGGCTGCGCACCACCGATCCGGTGAAGTCCACCAGACGGTAGCCGGGGACCCAGCGCTCGGTCATGGCTGCCGAGCCGTAGTTCGTCCAGACCACCGAGATGCTGGCCACCTTGCCGCGCACGGATTGCGATCCCGGCTGCGCCTCAACCGAATAGCGGTAGCCGGCAGACGAATTAGCTTGCGCCCAAACCAGATACAGGCCGGAGTCCATCGCTGTCGTGGAGTCCTGGTCGGGAAAGTCGATGCTGGACGTCATCGACACGTGATATCTGACCACATCGTGCAGGCCCTTTTCGTAGTAGGACCGCGGGGCGGTGCCGCTGGGCGGCGTGCACCATTGCGTGATCACGGGCGCGGAGAGCAACCGCTGTTTGATCGCCGTGACGACCGCGTCGCCGGACTGGACGTAGTGGGAATCGCCGGACTCCGCCCACGAGGGCAGGGGCGACCGCACCCCCAGGCAGTCCGCGCGGATTCCCACCGGCCCGGACAGCTTCTTGGTGACGTCGTCGGCGAGTAGTTCGCGCACGATCTCAGGGTTCTGCGCGGCGACCACCAATTGCGTGTGCGGGAACGCGGCCACGTTCGCCTCGACCAGCCGGCGAATGGAGGTGACGGTGATGTTCTGATCGCGGGACTGGCTGTAATAGCCCAGGGCGGTGGCACTCTCGTCGGGGGACGGGCCCGGCGCACCCAGCGCGTCGCGCAGGTAGTCGATCTGGTTCTCCCCGAAGTCGCCGTACCCGGAGAACTCGAACACGCCGAGTCGCTCGTCGGCGTCGTAACGGCGGCCGAGCGCGGCGAGCAGCCCGCCGAACGCGTCGAGGTAGGCGGGGTCGTTCCAGTTCGGCACGACCTGGGTCACCCCGGGCGTCGAACCGTTCGGCCGTCCGGGATAGGCGGAGGCCGCAGAGCGCATCCAGTCGGGGATCGCGATGTTGGTGTTGTCGGGGTGGGAGTTCCCGCAGCAGGAGCTGAATGCGTACACGCCGAGAGTCAACCGCATGTTGCGGTTCGCCAGCTTGGTCAGCGTGTCGTCGATCGCGCTGAAGTCGTACTTGCGGTCGTCGGGAGCGTCCGGTGGAAGCGTTCGCGGATCGGTGGGCTGCAGCTGCCGCCACGAGAGGCGCAGACTGGCGTCGTATGACGCGGGCCATGCCGAATAGCGCTGCTGCGCGGGATTGCTTTGCGGGAAAAGAGGATTCAACAGATCTTCGTACTGCCCCCGCAGCGGGTTCGGGATTTCCTGAACGCTGGGCGGTATGGCCGGGCTGACCATCGCCGAAAGCGGCCCGGGGTCGGGGTGACCACTGCACCCGGCCAGGGTCAGCGCCGTGCACGCGGCGACGGTCAGCGCGCCATTCCTCAACAACAATCCGGACCTCGACACCAGGGCTAGATCGCGAACACCGGCAGCGCCTCGCGGTCCGCGAGGAAGGGCATCGGCATCCACCGCGAGGACGACAGGGCTTGCAGCGCCGCGACCGCTTCGCGCGCGCCGGCGTCAGCCGCGGTCACGACGCGGTCCAGGCTGCGCGGCACGGGCTCCTCCGATACGAAGCACCTGTCCCGGCTGGGCGCCGGAAGCAATCAGGTCGGTTGTCGTCTGCAAACTCAGTGCTCTCGATGCGCAACGCACCGGGAGCGCCGTCTTCATTATCCGTCTAGCGGGTACGGCGGCACGGCGGCCGGTCATCTCTGGGCGTAGCGCAGCCTAACACGCGCACCCCGCGCAGCTAGGAGGACATTTTGGCCTCGACGTTGCCCTCGGCCCGACGGCAGCTACCGACATGTCCGCCCGATCTGCCCGTGTCCGCGGGCCGGACGCCCGCGGCGCGCGAACCGGCCGCTCTGTCAAGCTGGGGCCGTGCGAATCGACCGGCTCGGGGACCTCGGTGCCGTGCCGCGGGTGCTGCGTGCCGTCGGTGCGGCCACCGGCCGGCTCGGCCTGCCGGCGCCGGCCGCGCTGACCGGAGAGTGGTTCGGCGCGCAGGCGGTGATCGCGCCGAGTCTGCAGGTCCAGCGGGCGGACACCGCCGACGCGTTCACGGTGCACGAGCAGGACCGCCGGGCGCAGGTTCCCGAAGCGGTGGGGGGCGGCTGGATCGGGTACCTGTCCTACCCGGACGCCGGAGCCGATGGCCGCGCGAACCGGATACCCGAGGCCGCCGGCGGCTGGACGGACTGCGTGCTGCGCAGCGACTCGGACGGGCAGTGGTTCTACGAGAGCCTCTCCGGTGCGCCGATGCCGGACTGGCTGACCGCCGCGCTGGCGGCCGCCCCCGCCCCGGCGCGTGAGTGCCGCATCGCCTGGGACGCGGCCGACCGGGAAGCGCACCGGGGCGGGGTGCTCGCCTGCCTGGACGCGATCCGCGCGGGCGAGGTCTATCAGGCGTGCGTATGCACCCAGTTCACCGGGACGGTCGACGGGAACCCCCTGGATT
Source organism: Mycobacterium sp. TH-M116 (assembly GCF_057473685.1). Classification (NCBI taxonomy): domain Bacteria; kingdom Bacillati; phylum Actinomycetota; class Actinomycetes; order Mycobacteriales; family Mycobacteriaceae; genus Mycobacterium; species Mycobacterium sp. TH-M116. Next base: position 5,266 of record NZ_JBYCLC010000147.1, read on the forward strand.
TCTTCGTCGAGGGCGTCGCACGCACCGCCCCGGCCCGCGCGGCCTATCTCGCCGGACCGTGGGGCGCAGTGGCGTCGCTGTCTCCGGAGCTGTTCCTGCGCCGGCGGGAGTCGGTCGTGACGTCCAGCCCCATCAAGGGCACCCTGCCGCTGGACGCCTGGCCGGCGGCGCTGCGCTCCTCGGCCAAGGAGGTGGCCGAGAACATCATGATCGTGGACCTGGTCCGCAACGACCTGGGCCGGGTCGCGGTCGTCGGCAGCGTCACCGTGCCCGAGTTGCTGGTGGTGCGTCGGGCGCCGGGCGTGTGGCACCTGGTGTCCACGGTCTCGGCCCGGGTTCCCGACGGGTTGCCCACCTCGGCGTTGCTCGACGCCGCCTTCCCGCCGGCCTCGGTGACGGGAACCCCGAAGCACCGGGCGCGCCGGCTGCTCTCCGGATGGGAACAGAGGCGGCGCGGAGTATATTGCGGCACAGTCGGTTTAGCCTCCCCGATAGCCGGGTGCGAACTCAACGTCGCAATCCGCACCGTCGAGTTCGACGCGGCGGGCGGCGCCGTGCTGGGCGTCGGCGGCGGGATCACCGCCGACTCCGATCCCGACGCGGAGTGGCAGGAGTGCCTGCACAAGGCGGCCCCGATCGTCGGGGCGCCGCGCATTCCGGCCGCGGCGCCGGTCGGCTAGCGGCTGAACGGCCAGGGTAGCGGCGGTGAAAATCCGGGTAACCTGCACGCCAGTGGCCGCGAGCGCCTAAGCTCGAGCCATCGAACCGCGCCCAGCGCGAGTCGACTGCGTTGGAGGGGTCTGTCATGAGAATCGCTGTTCTGGGCACCGTCGCCGCCGCTTTCGTGGGAGGGACGCTGGCGGTCACGCCCCTGACCACGGTGAGCGCGCCCTTGCCCGTAGGTGGGATGTGCGACGCCACGGGCGGCGCCGGGTGCGAGAAGCTGGCCGCCGTCCTGATGCCCGAGGCACCGAAGCCGGTCGCGCAGCACGCCGAATCCCCGGCCTTCTCCGAGGCGGGCAACATGATCGCGCCGCAGCCGGCGCCCGAACCCGGCGCGCCGTCGGCCGCCAGTGAGGTGCCCGCGGCCGCCGCACCCGCAATGATCGGCGGCGGCAGCGCCGGACGGGCAATCGGCGGGTCCGGCACGCCGGTCGGGGGGCTGGGCGGCGTTCCCGACGGGGGATTGGGTGGCATTCCGGACCCCTACGCCCTGGCGCCCATGCTGCCCGGCCTTGCCGGAGCCGTGCCCGGACTGGCCGGGGTCGGGGGCCTGACCGCCATCCCCGTCAGCGCGGCCTCGGTGCTGCCACTCCTGCTGGGCTCCGCAAGCAGCGTGTTTGGCCTCGGAGAATCCGCCGTCTTTGCGCTCATCTACCTCAAGGACGTCGGGCTCCTGCCCAACAACATCGGCTTGCCCTCGTTCTCGATCCCCGGTGTCAACACCATCGGGACCAGCGGGCTGACGACCGCGGCCGCCGCGCTCCCCGCAGTAGCGTCCATCCCGGGGGCGGCGGCGGTTCTCCCGGCGGCAGGTCTGCCGTCGGTCGGTGTGCCCGCGATACCTGCGCTGCCGGCGCTTCCGGCGCTGCCCGCGGTGGGCCTCCCGGCGGCGCCGGCGCTGGCGGGACTGCCCGCCCTCCCGCACCCGCAGTTCTGCACACCGTCGATCGGCCCCATCGGAGCGTGCACCCCCTGATATCGACTCAGGCCTTCCGGGATCGCAGCACCGCGTCGTAGAGCTGGCGTGAGCGCACCCCGGGGTGTGCCGCCGCCACCTCGCCGCAGGCGTCTTTGACGCGGACGCCGTCAGCGGCGAGTTCCTCCACCCGCGTCACCAGCGCCGGAAGATCGGCGCGGGGCGTGGTACCGGCCAGTACGACCGTGATCTCGCCGAGCACGCCGTCGGCCGCCCGCGCAGCCAACTCCTCGAGCGTCCCGCGCACCACCTCTTCGTGCACCTTCGTCAGCTCCCGGCACATCGCCGCCGGGCGGGCACCGCCGAGTTCGTCGACCGCATCGCGCAGACACGCGGCCAGCCGGCGCGGCGACTCGAAGAACACGCAGGTGCGCCGCTCGTCGGCCAGCGAAGCCAGCCAGGCCCGGCGCGCCGGAGCCTTGCGCGGCGCGAATCCCTCGAAGCAGAACCGGTCCGAGGGTAGACCGGAGACCGCCAGCGCGGTGGTCACCGCCGACGGGCCCGGCAGACACGTCACCGGCAAGCCCGCTGCGACGCACGCCCGGACCAGCCGGTACCCCGGGTCGCTGATCACCGGCATGCCCGCGTCGCTGACCACCAACACGGTCGCTCCGGAATTGACCTCGTCGACCAGGGCGGGCACCCGCGTGGCCTCGACCTGGTCGAACAGGCTGACCACCCGGCCGGTGATGGCGACGCCGAGGGCTTTCGCCAGCATTCGTACCCGGCGGGTGTCCTCGGCGGCCACCACGTCGGCGCGGGCCAGGGCATCGATCAGGCGCGACGACGCATCCGAGGGCTGTCCCAGCGGGGTCGCGCCGAGCAACAGCCGACCGGGGGTCATGACGCACAGCTTACGATCGACGAGATGACCGCCCCGCTCCGCGAACGCTCCGTGGCCGCGCAGGAGCGTGTCGTCCCCGTCGTCAGCCCCGGACGCTTGATCCCGGTCGCCGATTTCGGACCGACCGACCACCTCCGGGGCTGGGTCACAACGGGCGTCGTCACGCTGCTGGCGGCGGTGAGCCGGTTGGTGAACCTGGGCTCGCCGACCGACGCCGGCACGCCCGTCTTCGACGAGAAGCACTACGCGCCGCAGGCCTGGCAGATGCTGCACAACCACGGGGTGGAGGACAACCCCGGCTTCGGCCTGGTCGTCCATCCTCCCGTCGGCAAGCAGGTGATCGCGCTGGGCGAGGCGATTTTCGGCTACGACGGCGTGGGCTGGCGATTCAGCGGTGCCGTGCTGGGGGTGGTCCTGGTCGCGCTGGTGACGCGCATCGTGCGGCGGATCAGCCGCTCGACGCTGGTCGGCGGCATCGCGGGCATACTGCTGATTTGCGACGGCGTCAGTTTCGTCACCGCCCGGACCGCGCTGCTCGACGGAATCCTCACCTTTTTCGTGGTGGCGGCTTTCGGGGCCCTCATCGTCGACCGCGACCAGGTGCGCCGGCGGATGCACGTCGCGCTGCTGGAGGGCCGCATTGCCGAAACCGAATGGGGCCCACGACTCGGCGTGCGCTGGTGGCGTTTCGGCGCCGGGGTGCTGCTCGGCTTGGCGTGCGGGACGAAGTGGTCGGGTCTGTACTTCGTCGTGTTCTTCGGGGCGATGTCGTTGGCGTCCGACGTGGCCGCGCGCCGTCAGTACCAGGTCACGCGGCCCTGGCTCGGCACGCTGCGCCGCGACCTGGCGCCCACCGGCTACGCGCTGGGCCTGATCCCGTTCGCCGTCTACCTGGCCGGCTATGCGCCCTGGTTCGCCTCGGAAACCGCGATCGACCGGCACGAAGTGGGCCAGGCGATCGGGCCTCACTCGGTGGTGCCCCTCCCCGACGCCGTGCGCTCGCTGTGGTACTACACCGCCAAGGCGTTCCAGTTCCATGCCGGCCTGACGAACGCCGCCGGCAACCACCACCCGTGGGAGTCCAAGCCGTGGAGCTGGCCGATGTCGCTGCGGCCCGTGCTGTACGCCATCGACCAGCAGAACGTTCCCGGCTGCGGCACCCAGTCGTGCGTCAAAGCCGAGATGCTGATCGGCACGCCCGCCATGTGGTGGCCGGCGGTGTTGGTCCTCGCATATGGGACGTGGCGCATGGTCGTACGCCGGGACTGGCGGTACGCCGTGGTCTGGGTCGGCTACTGCGCGGGGTGGCTGCCGTGGTTCGCCGACATCGACCGGCAGATGTACTTCTTCTACGCGGCGACGATGGCGCCCTTCCTCGTCATGGCCATCGCATTGATCTGCGGTGACATTCTCTATGCCCCTGAGCAGGGCCGGGAACGTCGCACGCTCGGGCTGATCCTGGTGAGTTGCTACGTGGCCTCGGTGGCGACCAACTTCGCCTGGCTCTTCCCGGTGCTCACCGGGCTGCCCATCTCGCAACAGACCTGGAACATGGAGATCTGGCTGCCCAGCTGGCGGTGAGTTCGCGATCGGTCGCACCGAGATTGCCGTGAGGGCTGTGATCCGGGCCGCGGGCACAACCGTGGCGGCAATCTCGGCGCACTGTCGGTCGTCGCGCACATCATGGCCGCGTGACTCGCGTATTTCTCGGGAGCGAAGCGATAGCGCACGGCAGGCTGACCCGGGGCCAGCTGCGCTGGAATCACCGGCAAGTCCATCGTGATGTATACCTGCCCAAGAACGCGACCAGGTCGCTGCGAGAAGATATCCACGCGGCGTATTTGTGGTCCGGGCGCAGGGCGATCATCGCCGGCCGCGCGGCCGCGGCGCTGCACGGAGCGAAATGGGTGGACGACTTCACCCCGATCGAAATCGTCGGTGGCTTCCACCATCCACCGCCGGGCATCATCGTTCGCCGGGAACGAATCGGCGATGAGGACATCACGGCCCTGGGCGGGCTCCGTGTGACCAATCCGGCGCGCACGGCATTCGACCTGGCGCGGCACCTGCCCCGGAGCCTCGCGGTGACCCACCTCGACGCGCTGTCGGCCGCGACGGGACTGACCGCCGCGGCGGTGACACCGATGATCGCCCGCCACCCGGGAACACGCGGCGTGCGGCAATGCCGGACGCCGCTCTCGTTGATGGATGGCGGCGCCCAATCGCCCAAGGAGACCTGGCTGCGACTGGTGCTCATCGACGGTGGTCTACCGCGGCCGGTCACACAGATCAAAGTGACCGACGGACACGACGTGGCCTATCTCGACATGGGCTGGGAGCAGGCGATGGTGGCGGTCGAGTACGACGGCGACCAGCACCGCGCCGATCGACGGCAATACGTCAAAGACATTCGTCGCGCCGAGATGCTCGATCGCCTGGGTTGGCGCGTGATCAGGGTGATCAAGGAAGACCGGCCGGCGGCAATCGTCCGGCGGGCAGCTGACGTGCTGGCACGGAGGTCGGCGCCGAGAGTGCCGTGAGGGCTGCGATCCGGGCCGCGGGCACAACCGTGGCGGCAATCTCGGCGCAGCAGAGCTGGACCGGGCTAGACCGGATCGCGGGCGGCCGGACAGGACATGCAGCGCGGGCCGCCGCGGCCGGTGCCCAGTTCGGACCCCGCGATGGTCAGCACCTCGATGCCGGCCTCCTGCAGCCGGGTGTTGGTCTGGACGTTGCGCTCGTAGGCGACGACGACGCCGGGCGCCAACGCCAGGGTGTTGTTGCCGTCGTCCCACTGTTCGCGTTCGGCGACTTCGGGATCCAGACCGGTGTCGATGACGCGCAGCTTGTCGATTCCCATCGCCTTGGCTGCGGCCTCCAGGAACGGCGTCTCGTCGCTGATGGTCACGCCGTCGGGTGTGCGCTGAATGGTGAACGCCGAGAGCGAGTCGACGATGTTGGCGTACATCACCACGGTCTCGGTGTCGACCATCGTGCACACCGTGTCCAGGTGCATCTGCGCGCGCCGCTGCACGATCGGCACGGCCAGCACGGTGGTGGCCAGGTCGTCGTCGAAAAGGCTGCGCGCCAACGCTTCGGCACCCGCCGGAGAGGTACGCTCACCAACCCCGACCGCGAGCACACCCGGGGCGAGCAACAAGACGTCACCGCCCTCGACCGGCGCGGTACGCGACTCGTAGGCCCGTCTCACCCCGGTGAAACGCGGGTGATGGGCGTAGATGAGGTCGGTCAGCGAGGCCTCGCGCACCCGCGCCTGCAGTGCAAGCGTCGGGATCACCACCCGCGGACCGATCCACATCGACGAGTCACGGGTGAACAACAGGTTCGGCAGCGGGTCGATGACGAAGTCAGAACCGCGGTGCATGCGAAGCACCAGCGACACATCTGTGCGCGTTTCCGGCGGCAACTCGCCGAACGTCATACCGGCCATCAGCACGTGGGCCAGCCTGCCTGGTTCGAGGCTGCGCAGATGGGCCGAAAGTTCTTGCGCCAGAGGCACTCCCAGCCTCCATGTATCGACGGCAGCTGCCACGCCCTGCATCCGGGCCGCCCCGCTGTGGTTGAGCGACTCGGTCAGCAGGTCCGACATCAGCAGGACCTCCACGCCGCGGCTGCGCAGCAACTCGGCGAACTGGTCGTGCTCCTCCTGCGCGCGCGCCACCCACGGCAGCCCGTCGAACAGCAGCTGGTCGACGTTGCGCGGGCTGAGCCGGCCCAGCTCGGCGCCCGGGCGGTGCAGGATGGCCACCCGTAACGTGCCGACCTCGGAATCGGTGCCCAACTCGACGACGCCCACAGAGCAACCGTAGCGGCGCCACGATCGGGCCACACACCCGCCGCGCCGCCATCGGTTCGAACGTGCGTGCGATACGCTGGGTGACGTGGGGATCGCGGTCCAGGGCTCGCTTTTCGAGCACACCGAACGCCGCCACCTCAGCGGCGGCGCCTTCATCGAAATCCGCGCGGGCTGGCTCGCGGGTGACTCGCCCGACGCGGCGGAGCTGTTCGAGGCCCTGCTGGCGACCGTGCCCTGGCGGGCCGAACGCCGCCACATGTACGACCGGGTGGTCGACGTGCCGCGGCTGGTGAGCTTTCACGACCTGACACTCGAGGACCCCCCACACCCCCTGCTGGGGCGGCTGCGGCGGCGGCTCAACGACATCTACGCCGGCGAGCTCGGTGAACCGTTCACGACCGTGGGGCTGTGTTGCTACCGCGACGGCTCTGACAGTGTGGCCTGGCACGGCGACACCATCGGCCGCAGCAGTGCCGAGGACACCATGGTCGCGATCGTCAGTCTCGGCGCCACGCGTACCTTCGCGTTGCGGCGCCGCGGCTCAGGCCCCCGGGGCCCGTCGTTGCGGCTGCCGCAAGCGCACGGCGACTTGCTGGTGATGGGCGGATCATGCCAGCGCACCTGGGAGCACGCGGTGCCCAAGACGTCGGCGCCCGCGGGTCCGCGGATCAGCGTCCAGTTCCGGCCGCGCGATGTCCGCTGACCCGCTCAACTCCGGACCGCGGCTACCGCCTTGACGAGCAGGTCGCGGGCACGATCGGTGTCGACCGGCGCCACCGGCTGGTCGGGGATCACCAGCGGGTTGGCGATGACGATCACCTGGTAGTCGCCGAACTGAGCGGAATAGTCGTAGAGCTCCCCGGTGCGGACCGCGCCCGCGACCACCGTCTGCAGGACGCGGTGGGTGCCCAGCGTGTGAACTCCGGCGATGTGCGGCGCCCCGACCACCTCGATGCCGCCGCGCAGCTGGTCTCCGGAGAACGCCACCTTGGCGCAGTCCTTCCCCGGGTCGGCGAGCGGCACCTCCGCGGAGGTCTCCACGGCGATCACGACGAACCGGTTGCCCTTGCCCTCGGCGGAGATGGCGGCCATATTGCCTTTCAGGTCCGGCGGCATGTCCGGGATCGCCACCGCTGTCGCGCAGTTCGCAGGATCAAAACGCAGTCCTTCGGGCAGCTTGCGCGGAGCCAGCAGCTGCGGGTCGATCCCCCGCTCGCCGATGTCGGTGACCGTGAAGTCGGGCCCGAAGCTCGACTTCACGACGGAGACCTTGCCGATGTCCGCCTTCACCGCCGAGGCATCCGTACCCGATGAACAGCCGGCGAGCACGCACACCCAGGCGGCCGCGGCCCACAGCTTGACCATCGTGGCCAATCTACCCAAGCCGGATGCTCAGCCGCGCAACGTGGACACCGTTGTGACGAGCAGGTCGGCGGCGAACTGCGGTGGCAACGCCGGCACGGCCGCCCCCGGATCGGTGACGAGTGTGGTGAACGCGTAGTGGTCCCCCAGATAGGCGATGAACGTATATGCGCGCGAATCGATCTGGGTGCCCGACTCAACGGAGGACTTGAGGTCGGCCACCATGCCGAGGGTTTGCGCGCCGTCGACGTGCGGGGCCGCGATGAGACGCACGCCGGCCGTGGTGTGACCCGCGCTCATGGTCCACTGACCACACGTCGCGACGAGATTCGCGTCGGGGTCCGCCGGACCCGGCAGCGTCACCACGACCGCGTCGACGATGCCTCCCGCACCCGATCCGGAGACGCCCTGGGCGGACTGGGCACGCCCCGCGCCGGGGTCGGCGAGCGCGGCGCAGCGCGCGGGCCTGGCCCTGACGTCGGCTGCGTTCGCCCCCAGACCCCAGGTCAAGTCGGGCGCGGCCCCCCTGGCGACGCCGCCGGCCACCTCGTAACCGGGTGGGAAATCGCCGGCGATCCGCTTGATGTGGGCGGGATTGACGGCCGCACCGCGCGGCGCCGGCGGCGAGGTCGACGGACCCGGCGCCGGCGACATGGTGCACGCGGTCGCCAGCAGGGTGAGCACGGGAATCGCCGCCCCGCCGTTCCGCAACGGCCGCATGCGGTGTTCCTATCACGAAAATCAGCGTCCTTCGGGCATTGCGGGGCTCAGCCGACCGCCTCGATCACTTGGCGGGCTGCGCGGTCGATCCGATCGGCCATGTCAGCCGTGAGTCCCATGTCGCGGCGGCGGGGCACGTCGATCACGGTCGTGACGACTCCGACGTCTTCGCGCTGCCACACCGCGCCGGAGCGGTCCATGATGGCACGCATCGCCACGTTTCCGGACAGCATTCGCGCCGAGAATTTTTCGACCTTGTTGAGCCGGGCGGCGATGGACAGTGCGCCGATCAGGAAGGTCCCGATCCCCCGGCCCTGGTAGGCGTCGGCGACGGTGAACGCGATCTCGGCGACCGTCGGGTCGGCATCGTCGCGCACGAATCGCGCATCCGCCACGGGGTCGGTCCCATCGGTCACCACCCAGACGAAGTGGTCGACGTAGTCGACCTCGGACAGGTAGTGCATCAACGCCGGGCTCGGGAGGCGAGCCGTCATGAACCGCCGGTACAGCGTCTCGCCGGAAAAGTGGACATGCCCGTGCACGGTCCGTTCGCTGTCACCCGGCAGAACCGGGCGCAACAGCAGGTGAGTGCCGTCGCGTAACCGCATCGGGATGGGTGTGATGAATGCGGCGAGGCGTTGGCGCACCATGCGCAGCAACCGGTCCATGACCCCGGGAATGTTCACCAATCGGGCGAATGTGTCACCGTCCCCGATCCATCCGGCCAGGGGTTCGACGGTCGTGACCGTAGCCGTCCGCGGAATGTCGCGCAGCAGCGCGATCTCCCCGACGATCATGCCCGGCACGACCCGCTCGAGAATCGCCACGCCGTCGTCGCCGACGTGTTCGACTTCGGCGCTGCCCGACGATATGAGCAGGAACGAGACCGCCTGCTCACCCTGCCGCATCAGCACCTGGCCTGCCGTGGCACGCAGCGGCTCGACGCAGGCGGCCAACGGCACCAGGTCCGCGACGGCACAGTCCGCGAAGATCTGCATGGTCGCGAGCTCTTCGGCGCGCGCACCGGTCAGTTCGGCCACCGCGATGTCCTAGGGGTCGCAGAGTGCCGGCACACGCCCAGTTCCCGTGCCGCCCGCACTGCTATGAACCTGCCGTTTTTCTTTGTGCCTCCCCGACCCTCACCCGCGCCGGTACGGGGCACGGTCCCACTCAGGCTATGGCGTCGGCTGCCGATGCGGCAACAACCGGTAAGCGGACATCCGCGAGTCGATCCTTGAATTCGTCAACGTGCTCACGGAAAGTTGCCCACGAATCCGCGGCGGTCACCTCGTTGACCTTTTGCCGGGATATGCATCGTCGACTTCCGCGGCACCGACCGATTAATGCACGTGCAAAGGTCTTGTCGCCAGAATCCGTGCCGGCCGCGACTCAATAGCCATTTTCGCGCGATACCCGCGCAGCATGAGTTTTGCCGGGCGGGGCCCATGATCGACCACCGCCCGCCGATGCACCAACCGCACCCCTAGGGCGGCCCGCGGATTTTCGAGGATAAAATGCTTTGCGCCCCGCGAAAGCCCGCTCGGCGCGTCGTGGGCCGCCACCGGCGCGCCGATCCGCACAGTTTGCCAGGTCAGCCGACGGCGACGCGGCGATGTGCTGCTACGTGGAGACTGTTATGTTCGAAGTCTTTGTCATCGACGATTGCCATCAGCGCCAAAGAGTTGTCCTGCGCATAAGGCCGGAAATACACGGCTTTAAGCGCAGATTATTGCTTGGCGATTACCGGGAGTTCGATCCGGGAACAGTGAGAAACACACTCCCATCAGTCTCGGATCGCAGGGGCGATGCCGCCATGCCCGCCAAGCGCATAGACAGTCAACCGGCACCCATTTACGGTGGTTGCCGCTTTGTCAAAGCGGTCCATTAGGCCAAAAAAAGACGTGGTAATCACGGGAACTTGTAATATGCTGAGTCCGGCCCTGACGTCGTTTGCATTCCTTTGGTATGGATTTCCCCCCGGGGAGGTCGAGAGGATGGCCATTCGTAGGCGACGAGAGCGCCGTCCGTGAAGTCACGTCCATCGTTCTGACACTCGCCGGCACAGCGTCGGCGCACCGAACTCCCCGGAGGCCCGATGACCGTCATCCCCCTGAACGCCGCCAACGCCGACAAATTCCAGCTTGGGCACAGCCTCAGCTGGACTGACCCGGACATCGACTGCACGCTGGTGCTGTCGCAACCGTCGACGGACAGCGACCTCTGGGACGAGTACGCCGACGGCGCCCAGCGCAGCTACCGCAAACACGGCGTCGAGTGCGCTCTGGACGTCGACGCGCTGCTCAGCGGCTCCGACACCATCATGTACCTGGCAGTGGTCGATTCCGGCGGACAGATGGTGGCAGGCGTGCGGGCCATCGGGCCGTTGCACTCGGCCGACGACTCGCACGCGGTGGCCGAATGGTCCGGGCAGCCGGGAGAACAGACCGTCCGCAACATGATCACCGCCCGGGTGCCCTTCGGCGTCCTGGAAATGAAGTCGGCGTGGGTGGCCGACGAACTGAACCACGATCGCTGCCTCACCGCTGCTCTGGCCCGCAGCGGCTTTCACATGATGGCTCTGCTCGATGCGCAGTTCTGCATGGCCACGGCCGCCGCCTACGTCCTGAACCGGTGGCGCTCCTCCGGTGGGGTGGTCGCGGGCGTTCCCGCCACGCCCTATCCCGACGAGCGCTATCAGACCAAGATGATGTGGTGGAATCGTCGCGATTTCGTCAACCATGCGGAACCGGAACAAGTTGCGAAAATCCTGGTCGAGACCCAGCACGTGACGCAGTCGTTCTACCGCGGGCCCGGGACCGAAGCGCCGCTCGCCGAGAGGGCGTGAGCATCGCGATCCACTGCAGATCCGGACCCGCTCGGTCGAGGTGAGCCGAGCGGGCGGAATCACCGACGTCACCGGTGCGACTGGATCCCGATGTACTTGGGGCGCTGGGCCGGCGAATCCATGGACCCGTGGTGGCGCGGCGCGGCGAAGTTCATCGGGATGAAGCGCCTGGCCAACAATGCCTCCATCGCCGCGCTGTCCAAGGGACGGGACAGCAAAAAACCCTGCGCGCGGGTGCACCCGATGGCCAGCAGCGCTTTCGCCGCGCTGACGGTCTCGACGCCCTCGGCCACCACCTCGAGCCCGAAGGCGTTCGCCAGCGTCACGATCGACTGCACGATCGCGAGATCGCGGGCACTGTCGCCGAGATCGCGAACGAAACCGCGGTCGATCTTGAGCAGGTCGACGGGAAGGGATTTCAGGTATCCCAGGGCGCTGTATCCGGTGCCGAAGTCATCGATGGCGATCTGCACGCCGATGTCCTTGAGTCCGGTCAGCGTCTTGCGCGTGGCCTCGATGTCTGCCACCACGACGCGTTCGGTGATTTCGAGGCAGACCGCGCTCGGATCGAGCCCGAACGCCTCGATCGTCGCGGCAACCGTGTCGACGATGCCGTCGGCGACCAATTGCACCGGAGAGACGTTGATGCGCAACACGGCGCCCCGCCCGACGCCGTGCGCCTGCCAGTGCCCGAACTGCGCGCAGGCCGACCGCATGACGAGACGGCCGAGCTTGCCCGCCAGGTTGACCGATTCGACGACGTCGATGAAGGAGTCGGGCATCAGCAGCCCCCGGGTGGGGTGCTGCCAGCGGACGAGCGCCTCGGTGCCCAGGACTTCGCCGGTGCGCATGTCGAACTCCGGCAGGTAATGCAGCACCAGGTCGGGGCTTCCGCTGTCGATGGTCTCCTGCAGGCGCAGTTCGATGTCGGTGCGGATAGCTTCCTTGGCGGCCATCTCGGGGCTGAAGGCGGTGACGGTGGCCCCGCCGCACCCCTTGGCCGATTGGATGGCCTGGTCGGCCCGTAACAGCAGCTCCGAGCTGGTGTCGTGTCCGGGTGTTCCCGCGGCGACGCCGATGCTGACGGTGCGGCCGAGCATCTCGCCGTCGATCACGACCTGCCTGTGGACCCGATTCTGCACCTGGCGGGCGAAGTCCGCGGCGGTGTCCACGGTCATCGGCGCGGCCGGCACGACGACGAACTCGTCGCCGCCGAACCGGGCGATCAGGGCGGGAACGTCGACCGCCGCCCGCAGGAGGTCGGCGAAAGCCATGATGAAACGGTCGCCAGGATTTTGACCGAGATGATCGTTGACCACCTTCAACCGGTCAACGTCGAGGAACAGGATCGAGACCGGACCGGGCATGCCCGCCCCAAGACGCTCGTCGAGCCGGCCGATCAGGGTTCGCCGGTTCAGCAGACCGGTGAGATCGTCGTGTTCGGCAAGGTGGCGAACCTGCTCCTCGGCGACGGTGCGGGCCTGCAACTGGGCGAAGAGCGCCGCGATCGCCTGCAGCGCGTTCAGCTCCTCGGGCATCCATTCGCGGTCGCCGAACTTGACGAAGCCCAGCGTTCCGGTGGTCAGGTCCCCGGACAGCAGCGGGACGCAGGCGAGCGAAACGGCGGGTACGCCGGTTCCCTCCTCGATGTTCGACTGGTAGTCGGCGTTGGCCGTCTCGGGGCGCAAGACGTCGGGTTGCTTGAGGGTCTCGGCCCGGGCGAAGACGGAGTCGGCGTCGGCGAAGTAGACGACACCGAGCGGGTCGGGTTCGGGGATTTCCGGGCGCGGCGGCCACTCGGCGATCAGCATCGTCGCGTGGATGGTGTGGTCGTTGTGGCGCAGAAAGCCGAAATCCACGCCGAACCGGTCGACCAGGTTGGCGAGCACCCGCTCACTGATGGACGCCGCGTTGCCGGCGACAGCTGCCATCAACTCGGCAGCGGCCCCGGTTACCAGGTCGTCCAACGAGCCGGACACCCCCCAAGGGTAGCGGGTGGTGCTAATGCGGCACATGGACGCGCTCGAAGTTGCGCCGGCTGCGGACCGAGGCCGGCGCGGCGACGGCGCAACGCAGGATCAGCGCGGCTGACGCACCGGAGGGCACACCGACCAGTTGCCGGAACCGCTGCTGGAGCTCGCCCAGCTCATCGGCGAACGTCGGCGACAAACCGACGAGATCCGCACGGTCGTGGGCGTACAGAAACGCCGGCGAGATGGGCTGGACCGCCAGCCCGTGCTGTTGCGCGGCGATCCACACCGCTTCGACGGCCGATCCGCCCCGCGCGTAGTCGGTCAGGGACCGTCCGGCCACCGAGACAACGGCCACCGCGCAACTCGTCGACAGGCGCCGGCGGGTGTCCTCGCCCAGGGCGCCTCCGGCATGCCAGTCGGCCAGGTTGGTCATCACGTCCGGCCGCCGCAAGATGTCGAGCACTGCGAGGTCGCCGGCCCCGAGCTCGAGGCTGCGCACGTCGATACCGGTGTCGGGATGCGGATCTCCGGGCCACCTCAGCTCGGAGATCATGTCCGCGTGCAGCCGTGGCGTGAGATACCTGATGCGGTCGGCAGCCGCGAGAACATCAGCCACTGAGGCGATTTCGGGTTGCCCGGTCACCAGGTGCAGCAGGGCCCCCTCGCGGGCGGCGACCACGCGCATGCGGTCGACGGCCGCAGCGGCGATCGGCTGCGGCGTGCCGAGCTGCCGATTTGTTTCGCGTGCCAGCATCGACTGATACAGCGCGGCCAGATCCGGGTCGGCGCCGCCGCTCAGCTGCACCGTCGCCCGTAGCGGCGCGCCGTCGACGTTCTCCAGCACCGTCACCGGGCCCAGTACCTGCTGGCTGGCCGCGGCTACTTTGACGTTGAAGACGGCGGCGCCGAGCGCGACCGCGCTGCCGCGGTAGCCGGCGTCCATGGTCGACGTGTGCTCGGGCGCAAGCCGGATGGCGATCTCCTGCGGGGTGGCCTCGATGCGCCACGGTTGCGAGTTGCCCCCGGACGGGGCCCGCACTGCCGCCGCGGCGATGAGGCCCGACACACCCGGCAGCGCCGGATCCGGATCGGCGTCCGCGGGCACCGGGCCATCGCCGGCCCGCCGCGGTTCGTCGAGCCGGTCGATCGCCGAGCCCAGGTCGATGCGGGTCCGGCCCGATCGCAGGGCTTCGCCCACGCCGATCCGGCGGACCGCCTCGGCGATCGCGCTCGCCCCCAGGATGACGTCGCCGCAGACCTGCGGCCAGGTCGACAGCGTGCGGTCGATCTCGACCACCGACGCCAGGATGCGGGCCGACAGCTGGTCGGCTTCGAGGAACCGGAGCAGGTGCGGGACCTTTTCCCGGCTTTCCATGCCGGCCAGCCGGGCGTAATCCAGGCCGCCGAGCAGACCGTGCAGGATCGGGCGCTGCGGATCGAGGTCGAAACGCTCCACGTCCAGCAACCCCCGGTCGCTGGTCGCCATCAGCACGGGTATTCCCCGGGCGCGGGCGCCCTGCCGCAGGCTGACCTTGATGTCCAGCGAATCGCATTCCTCGACGACCACGTCCAGTCCGTCGAGGAACTCGTCGAGGTTGTCGACGGTCAGGCCCGCGTCCAGAACCCGGACGCGCAGGTAGGGATCGATCTCGGCGATTCGGCGGGCGGCCACCTCGGCCTTGTTGCGCCCGAGGTCGAATACGGTTGCCGGCACCCGGTTGAGGTTGGACAGCTCGAGGCCGTCGAAATCCGCGAGCCGCAACTCGCCGCAGAGGCCCTGCGCGGCCAGCGTGTGCGCGATGACATGCCCGACGCTGAGACCGGCCACGCCGACGCGCAGTTCGCCGAGCCGCGCCTGTTCGTCGGTGGTGATCACATTCCTGTTGCGATCCAATCGGACCGCGCGGAAACCGCGGGGCCCCAGAACCGACACCACTGCCCGGCGCCACGGGTAGTACGCCCACCGCCGGGGTTCGGTCACCAACTCCGCAGCGGGCGAGGGCCGCAGCGCACGCAACTGCGCGAGTTGATCCTGCGAGCGGTCGATGAATTCGACCGCGGGATCGGCGCGCAGTCGATCCACCTCCGCCTTTTCTACGGGATCCTCGGCGTCGAGAATTTCTGCGATCCAGGAAGCGATGGTCGTTTCTCCTCGGTGCTCGACCGCGTCAGCGAATGCTTGTCCCGATCGAACACCGATAACCGTGGAATCCGCGCGTTGGACAGGCGTGTCACTGCCACATAGTAGGGGGCCACCAGTAGGGGGCGGGCAGTTCCGGCGCCGGGCGACAATTCGGGTCGGGAAAAGACCGCATCCTCGAGGACCTGGTTTGGCGGTTGGAGTTCAGGGTTATAGCAGCACCAGTGTGCGCGTTCAGCGGTGAGGCCGGGTTGGACGACAACGGCGGGCGGCGGGCGGATGGGGATACTCAACCGCCTATGATCGCGGGAACTGAATCAAAGGCAGCAGAGCCGTGCAGGTAGCGCGTAGTCGCTGCGCGGCAATCGCCACCAGACGGGAAGTGGTATGACGGAGGGCAGCGAACGGCGGGCCGGCACCACCCGCCATCGGCTCGTCCTCGCAGCGTCACGCCAGTTTTCTCACCGCCCCTACAACCTGGTCAGCCTCGATGACATCCTCGTGGAGGCCGAGCTGACCAAAGGGGCGATGTACTTTCATTTCCCCTCCAAGCAGGCACTGGCGATGGCAATCATCGACCACGTCACCGAGATGAGCGGTGCCGTGGTCCGGGAGTTGCTCGCCCGCAAGATGTCGGGGCTGGAGACACTGATCGACCTCATCTATCTCCTTGCCGTCCAGGATGTCCAGGACGAGGTGGCCCGCGCCGGTCTGAGACTGCTCGACACCCTCGACAGCGGGCCGGATCTGGCCGGCACCCGGTGGCAGTCGTGGGTCGAGTTCGTCGCCACCCTCATCGAACGAGCACTCTCCGAAGGTGACGTCACCGACCGGCACGAACCCGGGGACGTCGCCATCATGCTCGTGGCAATGTGGGTTGGTGTCCGCAGAATCAGCGACCTCGACCAACCCGAGCACTACCTGGACAACCTGCGCAGGACGTGCACCCTCGCCCTCGCGAGCTTCACCAGCCCGGACCGGACCGACTACTTCACCCAGTTCACCAACCGGCGCCACGCGCTCGCGCTGAAAAAAGTCTCCACCGAACCGCTCGCGTTCGGTCGCCACGCCACGGCCGTGGCATCGGCACACCCACAGTCGTAGCCCGCAGTCGTAGCCCGGCGCCGGAAAGGCGGGCCGACGGGCTCTATGCCTCGTCGACCCACAGACGCTCGGTGAGATTCTCGAATGTCACCAGCACGACCGGATCGTCGTGGCGCATCAGCGCCGACTTGCTCATCTTTGCCCGCACCGTCCACCCCTCGCAGTGCTTCAGCCCGACAACCATGTTCGACAGTGCTTCGACTCCGGACAGCGCGTTCAGCGCGGCCAGGTCGATATTGAAGATCTGTGGGAACTCCGCACCCGCCAACCTGTCCTGCGGATAGCCGACCATGTCGGCGAACGCCGTGTTCGCGAACAGGATATCGCCGTCACGCGCGATGGCGACTGTGGGAACGGGGATCCTCTCCAAGACCACCACAGCGGGCAAACGCGTCAGGATTTCGGCCGGCGTATCGGCGGAACTCCCGTTCCGGCGCCGCTCCTCGACCCGCCGGCTTCCCTCCACGTCAGATGAGCCCTGGTGCAATCGCGCGTGCGTCATGGACGGCACACTAGCAACGCATTTGCATCGAGATCAAAGGATTGGCTCAACCCGTTCGCACTCAACCCGTTCGAATCAGTCATCACGTCCAGGCT
>NZ_JBYCLC010000148.1:0-56455 GCF_057473685.1 Mycobacterium sp. TH-M116
GTCGGGGTGGCGGGATTCGAACCCACGACCTCTTCGTCCCGAACGAAGCACGCTACCAAGCTGCGCCACACCCCGTGTGAAGCCACGACAGCCTATCGCACCGGCGGGCAGTCAGCGCATCGAGGCCGCGGGCAGGGAGCGCCCGCGGTCGCTCGTCACGTCGCGGCCTCCCATCGGGGCGGCGATGAGTGTCAGCAGCGTGGCCTCAGGCCTGCAGCAGAAGCGCACGGGCGCGAACGGGGAGGTCCCGATCCCCGCCGAGACGTGCAACTGCATCGTGGCGCCCCACCGCGACGGTCCCTTCGCGCGCGAGCGGTCCAGGCCGCAGTTGGTCACCAGGGCGCCGTAGAACGGCAGGCACAGCTGCCCGCCGTGGGTGTGGCCCGCCATCACCAACTGGTAGCCGTCGGCGGCGAAGCGGTCCAGCACCCGCGGCTCGGGGGAGTGCGTCAGACCGAGCCGCAGATTGGCGGCGGGGCTGGCCGGGCCCGCGATCGTGTCGTAGCGGTCCCGGTCGATGTGCGGGTCGTCGACGCCGGCGGCGGCGATGTGCAGTCCGGCCACCTCGAACTCGCGCCGGGCGTGGGTGAGGTCGAGCCAGCCGCGCTCGGTGAACGCCGCCCGCAGGTCCTGCCAGGGCAGCGGCTTTCCGCGAATCCGCTGCGACGGATTGGTCAGGTAGTTGAGCGGGTTCTTCAGGCGCGGCCCGAAGTAGTCGTTGCTGCCGAAGACGAACACGCCCGGTCGCGACAACAGGTCCCCCAGTGCCTGGACGACCGCGGGCACCGCCTTGGGGTGTGCCAGGTTGTCGCCGGTGTTGACCACCAGGTCTGGCTCCCAGCCGGACAGCTCGCGCAGCCAGGCTTGTTTGCGGCGCTGGCCGGGCACCATGTGGAGGTCGCTGATGTGCAGCACTCGCAGCGGCGTGGAGCCCGGGCTCAACACGGGCATGGTGATCTCACGCAGGACAAAGGCGTTGCGTTCGACCGCCGCGGCGTAGCCGATACCGGCCACCGCCGAGCCGACCGCCGCGGCGCCGGTGCGCATCAGGGCGGGCAAAACGTCAGGCATGAAGGCAGCTTACTGCGGCACACGAATTGGCAGCGCCACCTGTACACCTTCGGCAGTCGGCATCACGGCCGGCCGGCGCCGGCGACCGTCGCTGTGCTCATGCCAGCGCGCCGTGGTCCCGGCCGGGCCGCACCCAGGTGATCTGGGTGGGAATCGGCCCGTTCGGCAACCACGGTTGCGTGCTCACCGCGTCGGCAACTTTCCACGTGCCCCGCTCGATGACTCCGAGTGCGGCGTCGATGAGCTTGTAGTGCTGCACGCCGCTGCCGAATGCTTCGGACTCGACCCAAACGACAATGCACTCGCCGGGGAGGAACTGGGCCTCATCTTGTACGGCCTGGATCATGTCCTCATTGTGAAAGTGGCCCTCGCCGAAGTTGAATCCGATGATCGAGTTGCAGAGGAACTCCGCTTCGCGCACGGTGCGGCTGTCGATGTCGGGTAGTTCGCGCAGCAACACCGAGAACAGACCGCGGCCTTGACTGTGCAGGCTGCGCCACGCGATCGTCTTTTGCAACACGATCTCGTTCCAGGGCGCGTCGTAGCCTGCGCCTTCGAACTGGTCGATCTGGTTGTTCGCCGAGCGGGTGACCTTGTTGAGTTTGTCTTCGGCACCGGGTGCGAAAGCCCACAGAGCCGAAGCCCAGTTTCCCGCATACTGCCGCATTGAGGGCAAGAACGAGACCTTGTCGGGCCGCAGGTTTCCGAGAACCGGAAAGAAAAGCAGCCCGGCGAGGATGATGACGGCCAGCCAAGGCGGCGACATGTTCCACGGGGCGTAGCCCTGCCACGCCGGGAAGCCGAGGAAGAGAAACACCGTCGCGTACGCGAACAGGACGTTCCACTCCAGCGGGACGGCCAGAGGGAAAGTGGACACGATGAAGAGGTGGAAGCACACCATGAGGATGACCGCGGCCACCGTCAACCATTTGTTGGTGGACAGCAGCAGGACCAGAGGCGCGGTGATCTCGACGAAGGTCCCATTCATGTGGGCTATGAAGCGCGCGAACGCGGATGGCTTCATGTCTCGCGGGAAATCGCGGTAGTGAAGACGCCTGATCCACGAGAACGGCACCGCGGGACTGTTGCTGATCATCGGTGGGATCACGCTGGAAAAATGCTTACCGAGTTTGGAGAACCCGGCGCCGAACCACACCACCACGATCAGCATTTTCAACGCGATGATCATGTTGCAGAACGGCAGCATGGCGAAGAAAATCAGGGCGGGAAGATACTGTTCGCCTCGTGCGCCGAGAAAGATGACCTTGTCGCGCAATCCAGTGAGGATCAACAACACGATAGGCGCTGCCAGTAGCACGGGGTCGACCAGTCCGCTCGTGTTGCCCGGCAGCACTGCTGACAGTGAATCACTGTGCACGCCAGGCAAAGCCAAAGTGAGGACGATGCTCGTCAGGAGCGACAGGTACAACACGACATCCGCCGGGGTGCGGCGGCTACCCGAGGTCAACGGGACCCAAGTCCAGGGCCGCAGCCGAATTGTCCCCGTCCGGGCCCAGAACAGGATGCCGCCGGTCATCGGTTTCACCTTGCCTGCCAACGGCCCCCATGACCCGCCGATGCCGATGGCCTCGACCAGGGTGGTCCAGAGGATCGCCTTCTGGTAGACGATCGGTTGGTTCCACCATTGCGACACGTGCCAGAACGCCGGCAGGCCCGAAGTGAGGGTGGCGATGGTGATACCACCGATCGCGTAGAACACGAACACCTTGAGCAAATAGATGCAGTGCACCATTGTCGGTGAGCCGAAACCATTTTCGGCCCAGTCGGCACCGAGGATGCGTACCCGTTCCATGAGCGGCTTCTGCAGAAATGTCTCCGGGTCGACGTCGGGGAGGTCGGGTTTGGTGAAACCCATGCTGGGTGTCCTTTTGTTGCTGGTTGACAAATGACCGGGTCTGCAGCGGACGCCCCTCGGGGCGAGGAGGTGGGCCTACAGTAGGGCGAGTGACCTGTGGCACACAGTGTCGGAGCGACGAATCTGTCGCGTTGATTTGTCGATGGGTCACAAGGACCCCGGCCGTCGATCAGTGCGGGTGAAGGACTGCCGGTCCGTACCATCGGCAGACGAGCAGCGCGACCTCGACGTCGAGCCGGTCGTCCTGAATGGGTTTGCCGCGGCGTTCGATAGCCCGATCCATGCGATATTTCACGGAATTGAAATGCATGCTGAGTTCCTCGGCGGCCAGCTTGTAGCTGCCGGCCCGCAGAATCACCCGCAGCGTCTCACGCAGCCGGGCGTCATTCTCGGTGTCGGCTGCCAACGGGCCGAGCACTCCGGCGACCCAGTCTCGCAACAGGGGCACGTTGGCCGCGAGCAGCGCGGCAACGGCGACGCCGGGATCATCGACCGCCAGGGTGATCGGTGTCCTCGAGGCCTGGGCAGTGCCCAATCCCCAAGCCAGCCTTGCGCGTCTGTGCGAGCGGCGGAACCCGTCGATGCCGTGATCGACGGACCCGATGGCGATGTTGGGAGGATCGTCGCATCGGGGGATCGCCGTGCGGATGCGATCTACCAAGTTGGCAGGACACGAGCGGTACGGGAGCCATACCCACGAAGTGGCTCGATCGACCGGAGCGAACAGGGGAGTGCCGTCCACCTCGATCCTGGCGCCGAGATCGTGAATGAACCGGTGCAGGCGCGAGAGGTCGTCGTGGTGGTCATCGGCGTCGGGGTACCAGACGATCAGGGCCAGGTGGTGCCACCGCAACGGATAACGGATGTCGACGGACGCCACGTCGAGATCGACGGACGTATCTGCGGCCAAGAGTTCGCGGACCTTGAGCGTGCGCACGCTGTGCTGGTTTTCCACCCATCGCTCACGTTCGTCTTCGTACACGGCGACGACTTGTTGAGACACCGAGTCGATGTAGTCAAACGTCACGCGGGTGATCGTCTCGATGGTTGCCACGCGTGCCAAAGGATCGATGTTGAGCGCTTCGAGTTCGGCGAAGATGAGTTCAGTCAGCCGACGCTGGCCCAGCCGGTAGCCGCGAACAAGCGCATTGACCGGGACACCGTGCTGGGCCAGTCTGCGTGCGTATTCGACGGCGGCTGCGGGCGCGGTGATGCGATCGACGGCGATCGCGTGATGCAGGGCGTGCAGGATTGTGTCGATGTTGCCCTCGACGCTGGCGCTGAGCAGTTCGACAGTGGCGGCGTCGCCGCGCAGTTCGGGTACCTTGGCGGCAATTTCGTCACGGACTTGACCCGTGACCGTCGCTCGGCGCTCATTGAGCCGAGCGGCGATCGATGCGACGTGACGCTCGACCTCAGCCACATCGCTGGAGTCCGTCGCTGCCACCAGTCGACCATAGGTTTTTCCGGTCACATCCGCCTCGATTTTGCTCTGGATTCAGCTCGTCGGGTGTCGTTACCAGTGTTGGGCGCCCCAGATGCCGGTGTAGGCGGCGTTGACCGCGAACACGCCGATCTGTGCGTGATGGGCCATGCTGGCCGGCCGTGTGCGAAACCGTCCAGTAGGGATCCCGGAGACGGTGCGGCGAAACTGTTTGCCCCGTGTTCGCCCGCGCGCAGTGTCGGCGAAGTGTTCCCATGGTTTGGGCAAGCTCGAGAACGACGTGCGCATGGGTCTACTGGCGTAGGCGTGTTCGTCTCGGGCGCGCTGCTCTGACTTTTCGATCAGGGGTCGGGACCGTGGTCTTCGTCGCGGCGCCTACGGGGGCGGGGCGCCCGGCGGCGGCGGCGGGGCCAGCAGCGGAATCGTGATCGGCGGCAGGCCAGGGATCTCCACGACCTGCGAACCGATCGGCACGGGCGCGCCCTCCGGCGGCGGAGGCGGCGCCGGAGGAACGCCGTTGCTGATCTGGATCGTGATGATCGAACCCGGGATGGTCTGGCCGTTGGGCGTCGTCCCGACGACCTCCCCGTACTCGGCCGAGCTGTTGACCGAGGCGGTCTGGTCGGCCACCCGGAAACCCGCGTCGGTGAGGCGCTGGCGGGCCGCGTCCACCTTCAGCCCCGCCACGGCGGGCACCCGCGACGCAGGGGAGCCGTCGACGTAGCGGGGATCGGTCGGCGGCAGATGCACGTCGCCGAACATGGTGGCGATCGGTTTCATCGCCGTGAACCAGGTGCGCGCGGGTTCGTTACCGCCGTACAGGTTGCCTTCGCTGCAGTGGCGCAGCGGCGACGAGCACAGGTCTGTCGGGTTGGTCGAGTCGTCGTAGATGTAGTTCGCCGCCGCGTAGTGGTTGGTGAAGCCCACGAAGCTCGACGAGCGGTGCGCCTCGGTGGTGCCGGTCTTGCCCGAAACGGGCAGGTTCCAGCCCGCCGCGCCAGCCGAACCGGAAGCCGTCCCGCCGCCCAGCGCGTCCTTGCTCATCGCGTTGGCCAGTGTGTTCGCCAGCCCTTCGGGCACCACCTGGTCGCACGTCTCGGTGGTGACGGCCACCTCGGTGCCGTGGCGGTCGGTCAACTTATCGATGGGACTCGGCGGGCACCACACACCGCCGGAGGCCAGGGTGGCCGCGACGTTGGACAGCTCGAGCGCGTTCACCTCGATCGGGCCCAGCGTGAACGAACCGATGTTCTGCCGCTTGATGAAGTCGGCCAGGCTCTCGTTGCTGTCGGGGTTGTAGTCGCGTGCGGTGCCCGGGTCGGCGTAGGACCGCAGCCCGAGCTTGATGGCCATGTCGACGGTGGGCGTCACGCCGACCTGCTGGATCAGCTTGGCGAACGCCGTGTTGGGCGAGGTGGCCAGCGCGTCCGTCACGTTCATCGAGCCGCGGTAGTTGGCGGCGTTGATCACGCACCAGGTGTCCTTGGGGCACCCCTTTGCCCCACCGCTGCCCATGCCCTTGGCCTGGAACCGGCCCGGCACCTCGAGGGAGGCGTTGATGCCCATGCCCAACTCCAGCGCGGCGGCGGTGGTGAAGATCTTGAACACCGACCCGGCGCCGTCGCCGACCAGCGAGAACGGCTGCGGCCGCATGGTCTCGCCGGCGTCGATGTCCAGCCCGTACTTGCGGTTGCTCGCCATCGCCATCACCTTGTGGGTGTCCTTGCCGGGCCTGATCACGCTCATCACGCTGGAGATACCCGGCAGGGACGGGCTGGCGAACTGGTCGATGGCCGACTTGACCGGGATCTGCACGTCGGGGTCCAGCGTGGTGCGGATGGTGTAGCCGCCGCGGGCCACCTGTTCCTTGCTGAGCCCCGCGCGCGACAGGTACTCCTGGACGTAGTCGCAGAAGAATGCGCGGTCACCGGCCGCGATGCAGCCGCGCGGCAGCTCGTTGGGCTGCGGCAACACCCCCAGCGGGGTCGTCTTGGCGGCGCGCAGCGCGTCGGCCTCCTGCGGGATGTTCTCGATCATGGTGTCCAGGACCAGGTTGCGCCGGGCCAGGGCGCCCTCGGGATTGGTGTAGGGGTTGAGCGTGCTGGTGGACTGCACCATGCCCGCCAGCAGCGCCGCCTGCTGCCAGTTCAAATCGGAGGCGTTGATGCCGAAATAGGTCTGCGCGGCGTCCTGCACGCCGAACGACCCGTTGCCGAACGACACGAGGTTGAGGTACCGGGTCAGGATCTCGGGCTTGGTGAAGGTCTTGTCGAGCGTGAGCGCCATCCGGATCTCGCGCAGCTTGCGCGCCGGGGTGGTCTCGACGGCCGCGCGCTTCTCGGCGTCGGTCTGGGCCGTCACCAGCAACTGGTAGTTCTTCACGTACTGCTGCTCGATGGTCGAACCGCCGCGGGTGTCGACGTCGCCGCGCGCATACCCGGCCAGCCCGGTCAGCGTGCCCTTCCAGTCCACCCCGTTGTGCTCGGCGAAGCGCTTGTCCTCGATCGACACGATCGCGAGCTTCATCGTGTTGGCGATTTTGTCGCCGGGAACCTCGAAGCGGCGCTGCGTGTACAGCCAGGCGATGGTGTTGCCCTTCGCGTCGACCATCGTCGACACCGCCGGCACCTCACCTTCCAGGAGCTGCGCCGACCCGTTGGCCACCACTTCGGAGGCGCGGTTGGACAGTAAGCCCACACCGCCGGCCAC
Source organism: Mycobacterium sp. TH-M116 (assembly GCF_057473685.1). Taxonomy (NCBI): domain Bacteria; kingdom Bacillati; phylum Actinomycetota; class Actinomycetes; order Mycobacteriales; family Mycobacteriaceae; genus Mycobacterium; species Mycobacterium sp. TH-M116. Next base: position 7,101 of record NZ_JBYCLC010000148.1, read on the forward strand.
CGGGAACATCAGGGCGGTGGCGACCACACTGGCCAGCAGGCAGAACCCGGCCAGCTTGAGAACCGTGAGGCCTGGTGAGGGGCGGTCTGGCATGCGTACCACAGTAGCGGGCCTCAGTCACGCCGATCGTCTGTCGAGACGACACAACACCGGAACGCGCCGGCGACCAGCGAGGTTGCGCCTGTTCGGTCACCCTCTTCGGGCTGAGGCATGCTACGTCAGGACTGGGGTTGCCGGCCAGGACGGCACGCGCGTCCCAAAAAAAGCGTTATCAGACTGTTGCGCAACTGCCACCGGACCACCTAACTTATACACACGGTGAGATTCGGCAAACACCGATGTGCACAGTGTGGCGTAGATCGCAGTGGGGTCTGCACCCGAGGAGGGCGGCCGCGAAGGGCGGCCGGGCAGGAAGGGAACGACTCGTGCCAGGAACACGGCCCACCGCGCGTCGAACAAACATCGCGGCTGCTCAAGGCGTACTCCGCAGCGTCGATCCCGACGAGCGGGTCGGCTGGGTTTCCAAAGCGCTGTGCCGGACCACCGATCCCGACGAACTCTTCGTCCGGGGCGCCGCCCAGCGTCAGGCCGCGGTGATCTGCCGTCACTGCCCGGTGATGCAGGAGTGCGGTGCGGACGCGCTGGACAACAAGGTCGAGTTCGGCGTGTGGGGCGGCATGACGGAACGTCAGCGCAGGGCTCTGCTCAAGGAGCACCCCGAGGTGGTGTCCTGGGCGGACTTCTTCGACAAGCGGCGCAATCGCAGCGTCGGCTGACGGGCACCTGTCGCGTCACCGCTGAGGGCGAACCTTTCTGAGGTCGAACCTGGCGTGCCGCGCGTCCCGTAGGGAGACGCTCAGCTCGTCGCGGCGGTGAGCTGGTCGGCGAGTGCTCGCAACGCCTCGAGGTCCGACACGTCGAACGGCAACGAGGGCACCCCCACCACCGGCACGTGCGGGTTGGCCCCGGTGAATCGCGACAGCAACCGCACCTCCCGTTTGGCGGTGTGCGCGCGGTCGGCGTGAATCCGCAGCACGGCCGCGGCCAGCGCCGTGGTCTGCGGGTCCTGCCCCGAACCGAGCGTCGCCTCCAACGTCTCGCTGCCGTCCGCAGCCCGCTCTGCCGGCAGCGCACACAGCGTCGGGTGGGTGCGGTTCAGGACCAGCCCCGCCAGCGGCATGCTCTCCTGTGACAGCCGGTCCACGAAGAACGACGCCTCGCGCAGCGCGTCGGGTTCGGCCGCCGAGACCACCACGAACTGCGTCCCCCGCCGTTTGAGCAGCGCGTAGGTGCGCTCGGCCTTCTCCCGGAACCCACCGAAGGTGGCGTCCAGCGACTGTACGAATGCGGCTGCGTCGCCGAGCATCTGGGAACCGAGCACGGTGGAGAGCGCCTTCATCGCCAAACCCATTGCGCCGGTGACCAATCGGCCGATGCCCCGGCCGGGCGCGAGCAGCAAACGCCACAGTCTGCTGTCCATGAAGCTGCCCAGCCGCTTCGGCGCGTCCAGGAAGTCCAGTGCGTTGCGCGACGGGGGGGTGTCGACCACGACCAGGTCCCAGCGGTCCTGTCCCAGCAGCTGCCCCAGTTTCTCCATCGCCATGTACTCTTGCGTGCCGGCCAGCGACGTGGCGACGGTCTGGTAGAACTGGTTGTTCAGGATCGACTGTGCCCGGTCGGGTCCGGAGTACTGGACCACCATCTCGTCGAACGTGCGGCGCATGTCGAGCATCATCGCGTGCAGCTCGCCGGTGACCTCGGGGGCCAGCGGCACCCGCTGCGGGACGTTGCCGAGATCGTTGACGCCCAAAGCTTGTGCGAGCCGCTTGGCCGGATCGATCGTCAAAACGCAGACGTTGCGGCCATATTCGGCCGCTCGCAATGCCAGCGCGGCGGCCGTGGTGGTCTTGCCGACGCCGCCGGCGCCGCAGCAGACCACGACACGGTTCGACATGTCGGACAGAATCGCCTTCATGTCAAGGACTGTCGGCGTGGCACTCATCGAACCCCCTGTTGGGCAAGCGATTCCGAAAGCTCGTAGAGGCTGCCGAGGTCAACGCCGTCGGAGATCGCCGGCAATTCGAGTCGGGGCACCTGTAGCGCGTCGAGCTGTTGGGCGGTCTCGGCGCGCGCGGTGATCCGGGTCGCGTGCTCGATGGTCTCGGTGAGCAGGCCGGCGAAGTCGGCGTCGCCGAGCTTGATCCCGGCCAGCTCGAGGCCGGCCCGAACCGAGTCCGCGTCGATCGCCCCCTCGGCGGCCTTGGCGAGGTCGCCCGGGTCCAGGTACGCCGGGATGTTGCGGTTCACGATCACGCTGCCGATCGGCAGCGCCATCTCCGCGAGCTCCTCGATGGCTTCCAGTGTTTCCTGCACCGGCAGTGCCTCCAGGAGTGTGACGAGGTGGATCGCGGTCTGGTCGGAGTGCAGCAGGTTCACCACGCCCTCGCTCTGCGAGTGCACCGGCCCACCCTTGGCCAGGTCGGACACGGCCTTGGTGACGTCCAGGAAGCGCGCGATGCGGCCGGTCGGCGGTGAGTCCACCACCACCGCGTCATACACCGGCAGCCGGTTGCGGTCGACGCGCACCACCGACTCCTTGATCTTTCCGGTGAGCAGCACGTCGCGCAGGCCGGGTGCGATCGTCGTCGCGAACTCGATGGCCCCGATGCGCCGCATCGCCCGGCCCGCGATGCCCAGGTTGTAGAACATGTCCAGGTATTCCAGGAACGCCGCCTCGATGTCGATCGCCAGCGCGTTCACCTGGCCGCCGCGCTCCGCCGTCGCGATCTTGAGCTCCTGGTAGGGCAGGGGGGGCACGTCGAACAACTGCGCAATCCCTTGCCGGCCCTCGACTTCGACGAGCAGCACCTTTCGACCGCCCGCGGCCAGAGTCAGCGCCAGTGCGGCCGCCACCGTCGATTTGCCGGTGCCGCCTTTGCCGGTGACGAAATGCAAGCGGGCCTTGGACAGGCGCGCCGGCCAGCCCACGGGACCACCGCCAGGATTGCCGGAATTGGTTGCCACCTTCGCATGCTAGCCCGAGCGACTCCGGCCCCCCGCAGATCGGGGTGGACCGATAGGCTCACGGGATGAGTCAACCGACCGCCTGGGAGTACGTAACGGTTCCGCTGCTGACGCACGCCACCAAACAGATCCTGGACCAATGGGGCGCCGACGGCTGGGAGCTGGTGTCGGTGCTGCACGGGCCCACCGGCGAGCAGCACGTCGCGTATCTGAAGCGCCCCAAGGGATGAGTGCTTCGGCCCGGCTCGTCCAGCTCGGCGTCACGCTTCCCGAGGTGGTGACGCCGCTGGCCGCCTACCTTCCTGCGGTGCGGACCGGAAACCTGGTCTACACGGCGGGCCAGCTGCCGATGGAGGCGGGCAAGCTGGCCGGGACCGGCAAGGTCGGCGCCGAGGTCACCCCCGAGGAGGCCAAGGCGATGGCGCGGGTCTGCGTCCTCAACGCGCTGGCTGCCGTGCATGCGCTGGTCGGCATCGACGCGGTGACCCGGGTGGTCAAGGTCGTCGGTTTCGTCGCATCGGCCGCGGGTTTTCACGGCCAGCCGAGCGTGGTCAACGGGGCCTCCGAACTGCTCGCCGAGGTCTTCGGCGACAGCGGCGCGCATGCGCGTTCGGCGGTCGGCGTCTCCGAGTTGCCACTGGACGCGCCGGTGGAGGTCGAGCTGATCGTGGAGGTGGCCTGACGGCCAAGGTCGGGGCTGACGAGCCGCTGAGCCATCCCGCATACCGGCGGTTGCGGGCGGTGACCGACACGGCCTCGGTGCTGTTGGCCGACAATCCCGGGCCGCTGACGCTGGAGGGCACCAACACATGGGTGCTGCGCGGCCCCGGCAGCGACGAGCTGGTGGTCGTCGACCCGGGCCCCGACGACGACGAGCACATCGCCCGCATCGCCGCACTGGGCCGCGTCGCGCTGGTGCTGATCAGCCACCGCCACGGCGACCACACCGACGGCATCGACAAGCTGGTCGAGCTGACCGGCGCGACGGTCCGCTCGGCCGGCAGCGGTTTTCTGCGCGGTCTGGGCGGCGAGCTCACCGACGGCGAGGTGATCGATGCGGCGGGGCTGCGGATCACGGTGCTGGCCACCCCCGGCCACACCGCCGACTCGCTGACGTTCATGCTCGACGACGCGGCGCTGACGGCCGACAGCGTGCTGGGGCGCGGCACCACCGTCCTCGACAAGGAGGACGGCAGCCTGGCCGACTACCTGGAGTCGTTGCGGCGGCTGCGCGGCCTGGGCCGGCGCACGGTGCTGCCCGGGCACGGGCCGGAGCTGGCCGACCTGGAAGCCGCGGCTTCGGGCTACCTGGTGCATCGCGCCGAACGTCTCGAGCAGGTACGCGCCGCGTTGCGCGAGCTGGGTGAGGACGCCAGCGCACGCCGGATCGTCGAGCACGTCTACGTCGACGTCGACGAGAAGCTGTGGGACGCGGCGGAATGGTCCGTCCAGGCCCAGCTGGACTATCTGCGCCGGTAGTCGCGCCGAGACTGAAGATCCGCAGGAGAAATGCGAGTAGAGGGCTGCAGAATTACAGCCTCGCGCCGCGCGCGCCTAGCGGGCGCGGCGGGCCAGCCGCTCGGAATCAGAGATGAGCACGCTCTTGCCCTCCAGGCGGATCCAGCCGCGGTGGGCGAAATCGGCCAGCGCCTTGTTCACCGTCTCTCGGGACGCGCCCACCAGCTGGGCGATCTCCTCCTGGGTCAGGTCATGGGTGACCCGCATGGCGCCGCCCTCCTGCGTGCCGAAACGCTGGGCCAGCTGCAGCAGCTGCTTGGCCACCCGTCCGGGCACGTCGGTGAAGATGAGGTCGGCCAGGTTGTTGTTGGTCCGGCGCAGACGCCGGGCCAACACGCGCAGCAGCTGCTCGGCGATCTCGGGCCGGTCGGCGATCCAGGCCCGCAGTGCTTCGCGGTCCATCGAGACCGCCCGAACCTCGGTGATCGTGGTCGCGCTCGACGTCCTCGGCCCGGGGTCGAAGATCGACAACTCGCCGAACATGTCCGACGGGCCCATGATGGTCAGCAGGTTCTCCCGGCCGTCCGGTGAGCGGCGGCCGATCTTGACCTTGCCGGAGATGATGATGTACAGCCGGTCTCCGGGTTCGCCCTCGGCGAAGACCGTGTGTCCGCGGGGGAAGTCGACGGGTTGCAGTTGCTTTGTCAACGCGTCGACCGCGCCGGGCTCGACCCCTTGGAAGATTCCTGCTCTTGCCAGGATCTCGTCCACGTTGCCCTCTTCAGCTTTCCGACGATGTGATGTAGTCAGGCTAACCTCGTGCTCGCATCTCGAGTCTAGAGGTAGGCCGCAGCGCCCAACGTGACAACGCTACACACGATTGACATCTCGTGGGGTCCCGACCCGCGGATTGCCGTGTGGTTCGGTGTGTCGCGATGTCGGGAACACGGACTCGCCCACGCCGGAGAAGTCGGTGGCCGGTGTCGGCGCGGCGTGACGCGGTCCGCCGCGCGCCCCGGCCGGCGGGGCGTGCAGTTCCCGCTGCTCCCGGCGCCTGTGCAGGTATTCCAGCGCCTCGGGCATGCCCTCGCGGGCCAGGGTGTGCATGTCGATGGCCTCGGCGGGCTCCGCGGACTGGTCGGTGGCGCCGGCCGCGGGCTGCCGGAGGGGCCGGAGGGGCCGGAGGGGTAGGTCGCGTTCAAGCCGTCCGAGGCCGAACGCCGTCAGCATCAGCAGCCCGGGAACGCAGGCCACCAGCAACCACGACACATGAAGAGTAAACATGGCCATCCATCACCACGGGATCTCGGCGAGATCACGAACTCAGTACTCTGTCGAAGGTGAGTGCGGCAGACGCGTCCCGGCGCACCCGGCCGACCGCGGCCGAGCGGCGCTGGGCGCAAGAAACCCGGACCGGTTTGGTGCGACGGGCACGCCGGATGAATCGCACGCTGGCGCAGGCCTTTCCTGATGCGCATTGCGAGCTGGACTTCGCCACGCCGCTGGAGCTGACGGTGGCGACCATCCTGTCGGCGCAGAGCACCGACAAACGGGTCAACCTGACGACGCCGGCGCTGTTCGCGCGCTACTCCTCGGCCCTGGACTATGCGCAGGCCGACCGCACCGACCTCGAGGGCCTCATCCGTGCCACCGGGTTCTTCCGTAGTAAGGCGACCTCCCTGATCGGCCTCGGGCAGGCCCTGGTCGAGCGGTTCGGCGGCGAGGTGCCGGCCACGCTGGCCGAGTTGGTGACGCTGCCCGGAGTGGGGCGCAAAACAGCCAACGTCATCCTTGGCAACGCCTTCGGTGTTCCGGGCATCACCGTCGACACCCACGTCATCCGGCTGGTGGGCAGGTGGCGCTGGACTGCCGAACGGGACCCGGTCAAGATCGAGCATGCGGTCGGCGCGCTGATCGAGCGCGCCGAGTGGACGATGTTGAGCCACCGCGTGATCTTCCACGGTCGCCGTGTCTGCCACGCCCGAAAACCGGCCTGCGGGGTCTGCGTGCTCGCCAAGGACTGCCCGTCCTTCGGGCTCGGTCCCACCGAACCGCTGCTCGCCGCGCCGCTGGTGCGGGGCCCCGAAGCCGAGCACCTGCTGGCCCTGGCCGGGCTGTAAGCACGACCTTGGCCCGCAGCACGCGCTGGACCATCGCGATCGTGGCGGTGGTGGTGGCACTGGCGGCCGCGCTGGTAGCCCAGCTGCGCGACGACACCCCGGGTCCCGCGGCGACCCGTGTCGGCGCCGAGCGCGAGCACCGCGACGCCGACACGCCGGCCGCGCTGGCGGGCCCGCGGCGGCGGGCGAATCTGCGGCCCTGCCCCGCTCCGGCCGGCGGACCCGGATCCGTGGCGCTGCACGGGGTCACGGTGGAATGCGCCGCCGACGGGGCCGTCGTCGACGTCGGCGCCGCGCTGGCCGGGCGGCGGGTGGTGCTGAACTTCTGGGCGTACTGGTGCGCCGCGTGCACAGCCGAGCTGCCCGCGATGGCCGAATACCAGCGCCGGGCCGGCCCGGCCGTGACGGTGCTGACCGTGCACCAGGACGAGAACGAGGCGGCCGCCTTGCTGCGCCTGGCCGAGCTGGGGGTTCGGCTGCCGACCCTGCAGGACGGCCGGCGCCGGGTGGCGGCGGCCCTGCGGTTGGTTAACGTGATGCCCGCGACGGTGGTGCTGCGACCGGACGGTAGCGTTGCCCAGACGCTGCCCCGCGCTTTCGCCAGCGCCGACGAGATCGCGGCTGCGGTCGGAGACCAGGCGGAATGAGGCGGCAGCTCGAGGCGGACGGGCGTCCAGGCGAGCCAGTGGAGGTGGCGGTGAGTGCACGGGGTACCGCCCGCACGCAGGGGTCGGATCCCGTGCCGTCCGAACTCTGTCCGCGCTGGTTGCGGCCCCTGCTCGACAACCGAGGCCAGATTCCCGACGCTTATCGGCGCCGGCTCCCGCCCGACGTGCTGGCGATGCTGGCCTCCGGGGCGGCCGGGGGTGGGGGGCCGGGCAGCGCGAGGCGCGACGCCGCCGTGCTGGTGCTGTTCTCGGGCCCTGAGTCCGGGCCCGCCGGCGACGGCGTTCCCGACGAGGCCGACCTGCTGGTCACCGTCCGGGCCGCGACGTTGCGCCACCACGCCGGCCAGGCGGCGTTCCCCGGCGGCGTCTGCGACCCCACCGACGACGGTCCCGTGGCCACCGCCCTACGCGAAGCGCGTGAAGAGACGGGGATCGACCTGGGCAGGCTGCATCCGCTGGCCACGCTGGAGCGGGCCTTCATCGCACCGTCGCAGTTCCACGTGGTCCCGGTGCTGGCCTATTCGCCAGATCCCGGGCCGGTGGCCGTCGTCGATCCTGCCGAGACCGCGGTCGTGGCCCGCGTTCCGGTGCGCGCGTTCATCAACCCGGCCAACCGGCTGATGGTCTACCGTGGCGACCTCGGCCGCCGTTGGGCCGGACCGGCGTTTCTGCTCAACGAGATGCTGGTCTGGGGCTTCACTGGCCAGGTGATCTCCGCGCTGCTCGACGTCGCCGGGTGGGCCCGGTCCTGGGACACCACCGACTCACGCGAGTTGGACGAGGCGATGTCGCTGGTCGGCGACCGGGGTGGGTCGCCCCGATGAACGTGAACTCGATGACACCGTCGCAGTGGCTGGACGTCGCCGTGCTGGCGGTCGCCTTCATCGCGGCGGTCTCGGGATGGCGTTCAGGCGCCCTGGGTTCTGTGCTGTCGTTCGCCGGCGTGCTGCTCGGCGCGATCGCCGGCGTGCTGCTGGCGCCCCACATCGTCAGTCACATCGCCGCCCCCCGCGCCAAGCTGTTCACGGCACTGTTCCTGATCCTGGCGCTCGTGGTCGTCGGCGAGGTGGCCGGTGTGGTGCTGGGCCGGGCGGTGCGGGGAGCCATCCACAGCCGTGTCATCCGGACCGTCGACTCCTTCATCGGGGTGGGCGTCCAGCTCGTCGTCGTGCTGACCGCGGCCTGGCTGCTGGCCACACCGCTGACCCAGTCGAAAGACCAGCCGGAGTTGGCCGCCGCGGTGCGGGGCTCGCGGGTGCTCGCGCAGGTCAACGACGTCGCCCCGCCCTGGCTGAAGACGGTGCCCAAGCGGCTGTCGGCGCTGCTGAACACCTCGGGGCTGCCGGCGGTGCTCGAGCCGTTCAGCTCCACGCCGGTCATCCCGGTCGCGTCCCCGGATCCGGCCCTGGCCACCAACCCGGCGGTGACGGCCGACGCGCCGAGCGTCGTCAAGGTGCGCAGCCTGGCGCCCAGCTGCCAAAAGGTGCTCGAGGGCAGCGGATTCGTCATAGCACCCGACCGGGTGATGACCAACGCGCACGTGGTGGCCGGGTCCAACAGCGTCCAGGTGTACGCCAGCGGCAACCCGCTGGACGCGACCGTGGTGGCCTACAACCCCGCGGTCGACATCGCCATCCTCGCCGTCCCGCACCTGCCGCCGGCGCCGCTGGCCTTCGCCCAGACCCAGGCCAAGACCGGCGCCAACGTCGTGATCCTGGGGTATCCCGGCGGCGGCAACTTCACCGCGACCCCGGCCCGGATCCGCGAGATCATCAAGCTCACCGGCCCCGACATCTACCGGGATCCCACACCGGTCACCCGTGACGTCTACACCATCAGAGCCAATGTGGAGCAGGGTAATTCGGGTGGGCCGCTGATCGACCTCGACGGCCATGTGCTCGGCGTGGTGTTCGGCGCCGCCGTCGACGACCCGGATACCGGGTTCGTGCTGACGGCCGACGAGGTGGCCGGGCAGCTGTCCCGGATCGGTGACACCCAGGCGGTGAACACCGGGGCCTGTGTCAGTTGACTCCGTGCACCTGGTCGAGGAACCGCATCAGGTGCCGGTTGATTTCCGCGGGCAACTCTTCGTGGCTGAAATGCCCCGCGTCGGCGACCGATACGTAGCGCCCGTGCGGGGCGTACCGCTGTGTCCGGTCGACCGGGTCGGCCAGAACGTAGGGGTCGGCATCGCCGCGCAGGTGTAGCAGCGGCACACCCAGCTGTTGCGACATCGAGGCCATGAATCGCCGGCCTTCGGTGCGCAGCTGGCTGCGCACCGCCCAGCGTTGGTATTCCAGGGCGCAGTGCGCGGCCGCCGGGATCTGGATCGCCGTGCGCAGGTAGCGGATGCTTTGGGAGAAGTCTTCGGAGGCAACCCATTTCGCGCTGCTGCGGCTGGTGACGAGGCGCTCGATCTCGGCCGCGTCGTCCCGGGTCAGCAGGCGCTCCGGCCAGAGCGGCAGTTGATAGCGCAGCAGCATGGGCAGCAGCGCGTAACCCTGGTCCCGCCGGTTCAGGGCGGAGCGGCGCAACGCGGCCGGATGCGGCGAGCTGATCAGCGCGACGGCGCGCACCAGGCGCGAATGCAGCAGCGCGGTGGTCCAGCACGCCAGCCCGCCGTCGGCGTGGCCGATCAGGGTCGCCGAGGAGTGCCCGAGCGCGCGAATCAGTCCCGCGGTGTCACCCGCGAGCGTCCAGCCGTCGTAGCCGCGCGGGGGCTTGTCGCTGCCCCCGTAGCCGCGCCGGTCGACCGCCACCACGCGCGCACCGGTCAGACCGCGCAGCTGGTGACGCCACGACCACCAGAACGATCCGAAACCGTGCAGCAGCATCACCAGCGGTGGTGCCGTGGCCGGGTTCCCCGGGTCCCGCCCGGCCGCCAGCGCTTCGACGACATGGAACCGAATGCCGTTGGCGTGCACGTCCAGATGCCGCCACGGCCCGTCGATGCGGGTCATCGACGGATCGGGAGCCGCCACCTACCAGCCCGAAGTGTCGGCGGGGGTGCTGCTGCCCGGCGTCTCGTGCTTGCCGCGCGGCTCGGCGCCCCCCTTGTCGTGGCCCTTGTCGTGGACCCTGGCGGGGCCCTTGTCGCGACCGGAGGTCAGGGCCGTGCGTGTCTCGCGGACCGATTCGATCGTCGTGCGCGGTCCACGAATCCGGCGCACTTTCACAAAACCCAGCAGCGCGAGCAACGCCCCGACCACCACCATGATCGCGAACACGATCAGGTACGCCACCCAGCGCCACAGCCAGGTGTCGAGCAGTTCGGCGAGGAAGAAGAAGAAGAAGAACGTGGAGTAGAACAGCACCACCAGGGCGGCGATGAAGAACACGCTGCCGGTGAGGCCCTTCTTGACGTCGCGGGTGATCTCGGCGCGGGCCAGTTCGACCTCGGCGCGCAGCAGCGTGGACACCTGGGTGGTGGCGTCTTTGATCAGGTCACCGACCGAGGGCTCGGCCGGCCGGGCGTGCGGATCGGTCAACGGAATCGCGGTCAGCGTGCTGGGCACACCGTTCTTGCGATCGGCTCTGCTCACAGACGGTCCTCTTTCCTCAATCCCCGGCAGCCTCGAGTGCCCGGCGTGCGTCGTCGCGGATTATGTTGCCATGCGGCGCGCCGCCGGACGAGGTCAGCCGAGAAGCGCGGCGCAGCCGCGACGGCTGCGGACCGAGCAGTCGATCAGAGGTGGCTCGCGGCGTAGTCGGCTCCCCTGGTGACCATGCCGTCCTCGTACGCGGACACGTTGTGCATGGCGAAGTCGAGCCCATCGGAGCACACGGGGTCGTTGTCGGCGCACAACTCGATCGTCTTGGGCTCGTACAGCGGGCCGATGGTCACCGGCGGCTCGCCCAGGAAGCTCATGGCCCTCTCGTTCGGCAACCCGAACAGGACGACCGAGGAGACGTGCTCGGCGACGTCGGGCCCAAGCGGCTTGGGTACGGTCGCGGGATCGACACCGTCGGGCACCACAGGCGAGGTCACGAAGCCCATCACCGCCGCGCCCTGCGAGTACCCGCTCAGCACCATCTTGGTCGTGGGGCAGTTCTTGGTCATCGAGACCACGTGCGCACCCGCGTCCCGGACTCCGTCGAGCCCGGTGTCCCACTGATCGGTTGCGGGGTAGTTGACCGCGTACACCCCCAGCGACTGCGCGCCCACGCGGGAACGCAGCTGGTTGACGAATGACTCGCCGACGGGGCCGATCCCGGGCGGCTCACCGGTGCCCCGGGCGAACACCACCTGCGTGGCGGGGCACGGCGCGGCGGCCACCGACGGCACGGGCGCGCCGAGCTGAACGCAGGCCGCGACGGCGGTTACGGACAGCAATTTCATGATGCGCGATGAACTCATGTCTAATAAATTCCCCCGTTCGCACCGCGCTCAATCTGAGAGAACTCTGTGGGCCTGTGCTGCAGCAACTTCTGCGCTGTCGGGTGTATCGGGTTGCCCGGCTTTCCGCCTTCGTTCATTCTCGTGCGACCGCCTACTTCGATTTCCATCTTCTTCGGATTTCGGCATTCTTCGATGAGGAAGGGTACCGCACGACGGCCTGTACAGCGACGACCCGCCGTGGGGACATCGAATTCGGTACCGAACCTCTTTGTGGAGGAACGCAATTAGGAACCTGTTCGTCGGGTATGCCGACCCCGCAGCTCCGGTGGCCCGTCCGACTAGACTGGCCGAGCGCCTCGAAATTTGGGGACCGGTCGATAGGAGTGTTGCTTTGCAGACGGTGCACCGTTGCTTCCTGGCGGCGATGGTGGCCGTGCTCGTGGTCGCCGGTTCGCCGGCCGGCCCGGCGGCCGCCGACGACAGGGTGCCGATGGGAGGCGGCGCGGGCATCGTCATCAACGGCGACGCGATGTGCACCTTGACGACGATCGGCAACGATGCCGCGGGCGAGCTGATCGGGTTCACCTCCGCGCACTGCGGCGGTCCGGGCGCCAAGGTCGCCGCCGAGGCCGCCGAAAACAGAGGCACCCTGGGCACCATGGTCGCCGGCAACGACAACCTCGACTATGCGGTGATCAAGTTCGATCCCGCCAAGGTGACACCGGTGGCCGACTTCAACGGCTTCCAGATCGACGGTATCGGCGCGGATCCGGCCTTCGGCCAGATCGCATGCAAGCAGGGCCGCACGACCGGGAATTCCTGCGGCGTCACCTGGGGCCCCGGCCAGGATCCCGGCACCATCGTCATGCAGGTCTGCGGCCGGCCCGGCGACTCCGGTGCGCCGGTGACCGTCGACAACATGCTGGTCGGGATGATCCACGGAGCCTTCACCGACATCCTGCCGACCTGCGTCATCAAGTACGTCCCGCTGCACACCCCGGCGGTGGTGCAGTCGTTCAGCGCGATCATGGCCGACATCAACGCCAAACACCGGGCCGGCGCCGGGTTCGCGCCGATTTCGCCGGCCTGAGCTACCGGTCGGTCCGGATCGCCTCCAACACGGCGGGATCCAGCAGTGTCGAGGTGTCGCCCAGTTCGCGGTTCTCGGCGACATCGCGCAGCAGTCTGCGCATGATCTTGCCGCTGCGGGTCTTGGGCAGCTCCGGCACCACATGGACCTCCCGCGGCCGGGCGATGGGGGAGATCTCCCGGGCCACCTCGATGCGCAACTCGTCGACGATCCCGTCGTGCGTCCTCACGTCGGCGCACAGGACGACGAACGCGCAGATGGCCTGCCCGGTGGTCTCGTCGGCCATCCCGACGACGGCCGCCTCCGCCACCGCGGTGTGGCCGACCAGTGCCGACTCGACCTCGGCGGTCGACAGCCGGTGCCCGGACACGTTCATCACGTCGTCGATGCGGCCCACCACCCAGATGTCGCCGTCGGCGTCGTACCAGGCGCTGTCGCCGGCGAAGTACCAACCGTGCTCGGCGAATCGGGACCAGTAGGTCTCGGCGTAGCGTTGCGGGTCCCCCCAGATACCGCGCAGCATCGACGGCCACGGCTGATCCAGGACCAGGTAGCCGGTGGCGTGCTCGCCGCGGCCGGCGCCGGGCGGCAGTTGCTCCCCGTGATCGTCGACGATCTTGGCCGAGATGCCCGGCAACGGCGTCATTGCCGAACCCGGCTTGGTCGCCGCGACCCCGGGCAGCGGCGAGATCATCACCGCACCCGTTTCGGTCTGCCACCACGTGTCCACGATCGGGAGGCTGTCCGCGCCGATCACTGTGCGGTACCAGCGCCACGCCTCGGGATTGATCGGCTCGCCGACCGACCCGAGCAGCCGCAGGCTGGACAGGTCGTGCGCGTCGGGAATTTCGCGTCCCCATTTCATGAACGTGCGGATCAGGGTGGGCGCGGTGTAATAGATTGTGACGCCGTACTTTTCGATGATCTCGAAGTGCCGGTGCTGAGTCGGCGTGTCGGGGGTTCCCTCGTAGAGCACCTCGGTGGCCCCGTTGGACAACGGGCCGTAGACCCCGTAGGTGTGCCCCGTGACCCAGCCGATGTCGGCGGTGCACCAGAACACGTCGGTCCCGGGTTTGATGTCGAAGACGTAGTGATGGGTGTACGACGCCTGCGTGAGGTAGCCGCCGGTGGTGTGCACGATCCCCTTGGGCTGACCGGTGGTGCCCGAGGTGTAGAGCAGGAACAACGGTTGCTCGGCGTCGAAGGGCTCGGGGATGTGTTCGCAGGCTGCGGAATCGACGACGTCGTGCCACCACAGATCACGGCCGTCGCGCCAGGACACGTCAATCCCGGTGCGGCGCACCACCAGAACGTGCTGCACCGGGCTGCGGCCGTCCGGGCCGTCGGCGACCGCGTCGTCGGCCGCGTCCTTCAGTGGCGCCGGTTTGCCGCGGCGGAACTGCCCGTCACTGGTGATCAGCAGCTTGGCCTGGGCGTCGACGATCCTGGCCTGCAACGCCTTTGCGGTGAACCCGGCGAAGACCACGCTGTGCATCAGACCCAGCCGGGCGCAGGCCAGCATCGCGATGACGGCTTCGGGGATCAACGGCAGATAGATCGCGACCCGGTCGCCGGCGACCAGGCCCAGGCGGGTGAGCGCGTTGGCCGCCCGGCACACCTGCGCGTACAGATCGGCATACGTCAGGCTGCGGCTGTCCCCGGGTTCGCCCTCCCAGTGGATGGCGACCCGATCGCCGTGACCTGCCTCCACGTGGCGGTCCACGCAGTTGTAGGCGACGTTGAGCTTGCCGTCGGCGAACCATCGGGCGAACGGGGCCTGCGACCAGTCCAGCACCTCGGTGAACGGCGCCGCCCAGGACAGCCGGTTGGCCTGCGCCGCCCAGAAACCCAGCCGGTCGTCCTGCGCGTCGCGGTACATCTGAGCATGCGCGTTGGCCTGCTCGGCGAACTGCGGTGGCGGCGGATACGACGCGGGGCCCTCGGTACCGGTGGCGGTCACTGGCATACTCCTAGGTCGAGGTACGGCCGTTTGCCGGGCTCGCGATTCGCCTCGGATCGGTGCATCAACCGTCTGGTGAGCCTGACCCCGCGATGATACGGCCGCGCACGCCATTGCCGGGTCCAGGGTCTGCCGCGGTGGATGGGCATCGGTGCTGCAATGTGTCGCCGCGGCCGTCGCCGGTTGCGTGGCCGGCGCCGCCGGTCTTCGCTTAAGGTCGGGTGTCATGCGTCGGATGCGGGAACGGCTGGTGCTGTTCGCCGCCGCAATGCTGGCGCTCGTGCCCTCGGCCGGGTTGCTGGCCGGATGCGGCGGCGGGATCCTGAGCCCCGACCTGGTGGTGGTCAACGGCGGGGAACCGCCGAACCCGCTCGTCCCGACCGGCACCAACGACAGCAACGGCGGCAGGATCATCGACCGGATCTTCGCCGGGCTGCTGTCCTACGACGCCCACGGGATGCCGGCCAAGGAGGTGGCCCGCTCCATCGACACCACCGACAACCTCGACTACCGGATCACCCTGAAACCGGGCTGGACGTTCACCGACGGCTCCCCGGTGACCGCCCACTCCTTCGTCGACGCGTGGAACTACGGGGCGTCGGGCGCCAACGCTCAACTGCAACAGAGCTTTTTCAGCCCGATCGAGGGGTTCGACGACGTCGCCGGCCGGGCAGCCGGCACGCCGGGGCCGACGACGATGTCCGGGCTGCACGTGGTCGACGATCTGCAGTTCACCGTGCGGTTGAAGGCGCCGACCATCGACTTCGAACTGCGGCTGGGCCACAGCTCCTTCTATCCGCTACCGGCCGCGGCATTCCGCGACATGGCCGCTTTCGGCCGCCACCCCGTCGGCGACGGGCCCTACCAACTTGCCGACGGCCCGGGCGGCCCGGCCTGGGAGCACAACGTCCGAATCGACCTGCGGCCCAACCCCGGCTACCACGGCAACCGCAAGCCCCACAACAAGGGGCTGCGGTTCGAGTTCTACTCCAACCTCGACACCGCCTATGCCGATCTGCTGTCGGGCAACCTCGACGTCCTGGACACGATGCCGCCCAGCGCGTTGCCGATCTACACACGCGACCTGGGTGACCGCGTCGCCGCCGGCCCGGCGGCGATCAACCAGACCCTCGACACACCGCTGCGGTTGCCGCATTTCGGCGGTGAGGAGGGCCGGTTGCGGCGCCTGGCGTTGTCGGCCGCCATCAACCGGCCGCAGATCTGCCGGCAGATCTTCGCCGGAACCCGCAGCCCGGCAAGTGATTTCACCGCCCGTTCGCTGCCGGGGTTCGATCCGAACCTGCCCGGCAACGACGTGCTGGACTTCAACCCCGACCGGGCGCGCACACTCTGGGCCCAGGCCGACGAGATGTCGGCGTGGAGCGGCCGCTACGAGATCGCCTACAACGCCGACGCCGGCCATCGGGAGTGGGTGGACGCCGTGGCCAACAGCATCAAGAACGTGCTGGGCATCGACTCACTCGGGGCGCCGCAGCCGACGTTCGCCGGGTTCCGCACCCAGATCACCAACCGCACCATCGGCAGCGCCTTCCGTGCCGGATGGCAGGGCGATTACCCGTCGCTGATCGAGTTCCTCGCCCCGCTGTTCGTCACCGGGGCGGGATCCAACGATGTCGGCTACTCCAGCGCCAAGTTCGACGCGGCGCTGACGGCCGCCGAAGCCGCACCCGAGCTGCGGCAGGCCGATGCGCTGGCCAACGATGCGCAGCGAATCCTGTTGCACGACATGCCCGTCGTCCCGCTGTGGGACTACATCGGCGTGGTGGGGTGGTCGTCGCAGGTGAGCGGAGTCGCGGTCACCTGGAACGGCCTGCCCGACTACGAGCGCATCGTCAAGGCGTGACGAGATGAGCTGGTACGTCGCACGCCGGATCGCCGCCATGGTGCCCGTCTTCCTCGGGGCCACGCTGCTCATCTACGGCATGGTTTTCCTGCTGCCCGGTGACCCGGTGGCCGCGATCGCCGGGGACCGCCCGCTGACACCGGAGGTGGCCGCGCAGCTGCGGGCCCGCTATCACCTCGACGACCCGTTCCTGCTGCAGTACCTGCGCTACCTGGGGGGCGTGCTGCGCGGCGACCTGGGCCGCTCCTACTCCGGACTGCCGGTGAGCGACGTTCTGGCGCATGCGTTTCCGGTCACCGTTCGGCTGGCGTTGATCGCGCTTTTCGTCGAGGCGGTACTGGGTGTGGGCCTCGGGGTGGTCGCCGGCCTGCGCCAGGGCAGCATGCTCGATGCCACGGCGCTGCTGGGTGGGCTGGTCCTGATCGCGATCCCGATCTTCGTGCTGGGGTTCCTGGCCCAGTTCGTGTTCGGCATCTGGCTGGGCATCGCACCGGTCACGGTGGGCGAACGGTCGACGTTCGCTCGCCTGCTGCTGCCCGGGATCGTCCTGGGGTCGGTGTCGTTCGCGTATGTGCTGCGGTTGACCCGTTCGGCCGTGGCGGCCAACGCCCACACCGACTACGTCCGCACCGCCACCGCCAAGGGCCTGTCCCGGCCCCGCGTCGTGACGGTGCACATCCTGCGTAACTCGCTGATCCCGGTGGTGACGTTCCTGGGCGCCGACCTGGGGGCGCTGATGGGTGGGGCGATGGTGACCGAGGGGATCTTCAACATCCACGGCGTCGGTGGCGTGCTGTATCAGGCGGTCACCCGGCAGGAGGCGCCGACGGTGGTGTCGATCGTGACGGTGCTGGTGCTGATCTACCTGGCCACCAACCTGGCCGTGGATCTGCTCTACGCCGCCCTGGACCCGCGGATCCGGTATGGGTGAGGGCGGATTCTGGCGCGCCACCTGGGGCGGGCTGCGGCGGCGTCCCACGTTCGTGCTCGCGGCCGCCCTGATCCTGGTGATTCTCGGCGTCGCCGCGTTCCCCGGTTTGTTCACCTCGGCAGACCCCGCGTATGCCGACCCCGCCCAGAGCCTGCTGCCCCCGTCGGCGGCTCACTGGTTCGGCACCGACCTGCAGGGCCACGATATCTACGCGCGCACCGTCTACGGGGCGCGGGCCTCGGTCACCGTCGGGCTCGGGGCCAGCCTGGCGGTGTTCGTCGTCGGCGGTGCACTGGGCGCGGTGGCCGGGTTCTACGGTGGCTGGGTGGACGCGGTGGTCTCACGGGTCACCGACGTGTTCTTCGGCCTGCCACTGCTGTTGGCCGCCATCGTGCTGATGGGTGTCCTGCGCCAGCGCACGGTGTGGACGGTGATCGCGATCCTGGCCCTGTTCGGCTGGCCGCAGATCGCCCGGATCGCGCGCGGCGCGGTGCTGGAGGTCCGGGCCGCCGACTATGTCCTTGCGGCCAAGGCATTGGGAATGAACAATTTTCAGATACTTCTACGACACGCCCTGCCCAATGCCCTGGGCCCGGTGGTCGCGGTGGCCACCATCGCCCTGGGCCTGTTCATCGTCACCGAGGCCACGTTGTCCTACCTCGGAGTCGGGCTTCCGGCGTCGGTGGTGTCCTGGGGCGGCGACATCAGCGTCGCGCAGACCCGCCTGCGGTCGGGCTCGCCCATCTTGTTCTATCCGGCCGGTGCGCTGGCGGTCACGGTGCTGGCCTTCATGATGATGGGCGACGCGTTGCGCGACGCGCTGGACCCGGCGTCACGGGCGCGGCAGCCGTGAGCGCCGCGTCGCCGCCGCTGCTGTCGGTAGAGGGCCTGCAGGTCAGTTTCGGTGACCGGCCGGTGGTGCGCGGGCTGGACCTGAGCGTGCTGCCCGGGCAGACCGTCGCCATCGTGGGTGAGTCGGGCTCGGGGAAGTCCACCACGGCGGCCGCCATCCTCGGGCTGCTGCCGCCCGGCGGGCGAATCACGGCCGGGCGCATCGTGTTCGGCGGGCAGGACGTCGCTTCAGCCGGTCGCGGGGCTCGCGGGGCCGGTCGCCGGCTGCTTCGGTCGATCCGGGGACGCTCGATCGGCTACGTGCCCCAGGACCCGATGACCAACCTCAACCCCGTCTGGAGCGTCGGATTCCAGATCCGGGAAGCGTTGCGGGCCAACGCCGGAAGCCGAGCGGCGCGACGGCGCACAGTGGAGTTGCTCGGCGAGGCGGGGATGCCGAACCCGGAGCAACAGGCCGGCAGTTACCCACACCAGCTCTCGGGTGGCATGTGCCAGCGGGCGCTGATCGCGATCGCGCTGGCCGGGGACCCGCGGCTGCTGATCGCCGACGAGCCGACGTCCGCGCTGGACGTCACCGTCCAGCGGCAGGTACTCGACCACCTGCAGCGTCTCACCGAGCAGCGCGGCACCGCTGTGCTGCTGATCACCCACGATTTGGCGCTGGCCGCCGAACGTGCCGAGTCGGTGGTCGTCGTGCACCGCGGCGCCGTCGTGGAATCCGGTGCCGCAGCAATGATCCTGCAAAATCCGCAGCACGAGTACACCCGGCGGCTGGTGGCCGCGGCCCCCTCGCTGACGGTCCGCAGCCCGCACCGCAGGACGGGCGTCGATGCAGGAGGCGACATCCTCGTCGTCTCCGGGCTGACGAAGGTCTACCGCGAGTCGCGGGGGGCGCCGTGGCGGCGCACCGAGTCACGGGCCGTGGACGCCGTCTCGTTCCGGTTGCGCCGGGCGGGCACCCTCGCGATCGCCGGAGAATCGGGATCCGGCAAGTCGACCCTGGCGCGCATGGTGCTCGGGCTGCTGGAACCGACCGCGGGCACGGTGGTGTTCGGCGGCACCCGGATCGACGGCACCCTGGACCGGGACGCCGAGCTCGCGTTTCGCCGACGGGTGCAGCCGGTGTTCCAAAACCCCTACAGCAGCCTGGATCCCAGGTACACGGTGTTGCGCGCCATCGAGGAACCCCTGCGGATCCACCGGATCGGCGACCGCGCCGGGCGGGTGCGGGCGGTGCGTGACCTCCTCGACCAGGTGGCGCTGCCGTCGTCGGTGCTGGGCCGGCTGCCCCGCGAGCTGTCGGGTGGTCAACGCCAGCGGGTCGCGATCGCCCGGGCCCTGGCCCTTCGGCCCGACGTGCTGGTCTGCGACGAGGCGGTCTCGGCGCTCGACGTCCTGGTGCAGGCGCAGATCCTGGACCTGCTGGCCGATCTGCAGGCCGACCTCGGGCTGGCCTACTTGTTCATCAGCCACGATCTGGCGGTGATCCGCCAGATCGCCGACGAGGTGCTGGTGATGCGGGCCGGCCGCGCGGTGGAATGCGCGCCCACCGACGAGCTGTTCGGTCGGCCCCGCCACGAATACACCCGGCAGTTGCTGGAGGCCATCCCGCGCGCCCCAGCCCCCGCAGATAGGTTGGGAACCCGTGACCGATGACCCGCTGGCCCCGCTGATGGGGCTGCCCGGTGTGGCCGAGGCCGGCGACCATGCCCGCGACGCGCTGAGCCGGGCGCACCGGCACCGGGCCAACCTGCGGGGCTGGCCGGTCACCGCCGCCGAAGCCGCGCTGCGGGCGGCGCGCGCCTCGTCGGTGCTCGACGGCGGACCCGGGCAGGTCGACGAGCCGGGCGAGATCACCCAGGTCAGCGATCCGGTGTTGGCCGGTGCGCTGCGGGTGGCGCAGGCCCTGGAGGGCGGCGAGGGGCCGGTGGTCGGGGTCTGGCGGCGGGCGCCGCTGCAGGCGCTCGCGCGCCTGCACGTGCTGGCGGCCGCCGACCAGGTGAACGAGGAGCGGCTGGGCCGCCCGCGGGCCGGCACGCAGGTCGGGCCGCGGCTCGAGCTGCTGGCGGGCCTGGTCGCCGGTGGCACCCGGGTGCCGGCACCGGTGGTCGCCGCGGTAGCGCACGGAGAATTGTTGGCGCTCAAGCCTTTCGGCAGCGCGGACGGCGTGGTGGCCCGGGCGGTGTCGCGGCTGGTGACGATCGCCGGCGGGCTGGACCCGCACGGGCTGGGGGTGCCCGAGGTCGCCTGGATGCGCCGGCCCGCCGAATACCGGGACGCGGCTGAGGGATTCGCCGAGGGCTCCTCCGAGGGGGTGCGGGCGTGGCTGCTGATGTGTTGCCGGGCACTGCAAGCCGGCGCGCAGGACGCGGTGGCGATCGCCGACGCCCTTCCGGGCCGATAGCCGGTTGGTCGCCGATTGCGGCCGGGGTGAACCGTCCCACGACGCGAAGCGGGCGGCGGTCCGACATCTGTCGTCCCGCCGCCCGCCAGCACTGAACCCGGTTACCATGCGTGCATCGGTGGGCTGCGTGGGTTGGCCTCGGCGATCTTGCGAAGCCTCAGGTTGCAGTCCCACCCAAAGGACCGTCGATCCCCTCGGGATTCGCAATTACGCAGGCCCGCAACACTTTTGCCATTATCGCGGCTGTGACTCCGCGTGGGTGCCGAGAACCGTGCTGGGTGCCCGGGTCGGGAGAACGATCCTTCTCTTCCGGACCGAACTAGGCCTTGCCGGGCTGCCGTGGTTTCCTTTGTACTACCAGACCTCCAGCGCGGCAAGGCCCGAGTCCGTAAAGATCGCGAAAACGTACCCGATGTTCGGGTTGGCCGGTGTGCGCGCCACCACTCCCGCTCAGATGCCGAAGCGGCGCAGCAGCGAGTAGGTGACCGCCCCGGCGGCCAGCGCGCTGATCCCCACCGCGACAGTGGTGGCGATCGCGGCGCCCGACGGGGCGGGGATCCGGTCGCGCAGCGACACCGGCCGGGAGAACGCCAGCACCGGCCATCCGCGATCGATGGCTTCCTTGCGCAGGCTGCGGTCGGGATTGACCACGCTGGGATGGCCGACGGCCTCCAGCATGGGCAGGTCGGTGATGGAGTCGGAGTAGGCGTAGCAGTGTTCCAGCGGGTAGCCCTCTCGGGCGGCCAACTCCTTGATCGCCTGCACCTTGCCCTGGCCGTAGCAGTAGAACGCGATCTCGCCGGTGTACTTGCCGTCCTCGACGACCATGCGCGTCGCCATCGCGTGGGTGGCGCCCAGCGCCCGGGCGATCGGTGCGACGATCTCCTCGCCGGACGCCGAAACCAGCACGACGTCGCGGCCGAACAACTTGTGCGCCGCGATCAGGTCCGCGGCTTCGGCGAAGACCAGCGGGGTCACGATGTCGTGCAGGGTCTCGTTGACGATCGCCCGGACCTGTTCCACGTCCCAGCCGGTGCACATGTTCGTCATGTGAGCGCGCATCCGGTCCATCTGGTCATGATCGGCGCCGGAGAGCAGGAAAATGAACTGGGCGTAGCTGGACTTGAGTACCGCGCGGCGGTTGAGCAGACCTTGATCGAAGAAGGGTTTGCTGAATGCCAGTGTGCTGGACTTGGCGATGATCGTCTTGTCCACGTCGAAGAAAGCGGCGGTGCGGGGCTGCGGAGAGCCACTCGCACTCGCTGTCGGTGTTGCCTGCTGCTGCGCGGCCGGATCGGAGACGGTCACCGACTCAGCATAGGTGGGGGATCGGACGGTGCCGGGGCGTTGCACCGAAAACAGCGGGCGGCAAGTCCACTCTGCGCGGGTGAGCAGTGTCTTTGCGTCCCAACATGTGATCTCGATGGAACAACCACTTGCGTTGGTCGGCACTGTCGTGTGTATAGTAAGCATCACTCGGCGTGAGCCGAGGGTGTATCAGCCCGACCCCCCGGGGCTGATACACGACGACCCTCGCCTCCTCCCCCCCTGGCGGGGGTCGTCCCTTTTCTGGGGTGGGAAATCTCCTTGCCGGCCGGCCTGGCCGATTCTTCCGCACGTTGCGGGTGAGTGCGTATTCCGCCGCGGTGTGCACGCGCCTCGGTCATGGTTGTGCACAGTGGCGTCTCTATCCACAAATGCGGCTTTGGGACTGTTGTCCCACGATCGCCGCCCTGCACGGTGGATGCGTGACCAGTACTGCACGCAGCGCCGGGGCGCCGGCCGTGTTGGCGGTGTTGACCGAGCCGTCGTTGCGCGCCGAGCTGGACCGGATGGCCGCGGCCGTCGGAGTCCGGATCGTGTACGCGGGTGGAGCACCGGCGGTGAGCCGTAAGAACTGGGCGGCCGCCGCCGCGGTGCTGCTCGACGAGGCGGCGGCGCAAGGGTGCGGGCAGGTGGGGCTGCCCCGGCGCGCCCGTGTGTTCGTGGTGACCGCCGGCGAACCCGCCACGGCGACGTGGTCGGCGGCCATCGCGGCCGGAGCCGAACGGGTGCTGCGGCTGCCCGGGCAGGATCACGAGCTGATCCGCGGACTCGCCGACGCCGTGGAAGCGGTGCGCGATGACGGCGTGCGCGGCGACGTGGTCGCCGTCGTCGGGGGGTGTGGCGGGGCGGGCGCCTCGCTGTTCGCGACCGCCCTGGCGCACGCGGCGGCCGGCGCGCTGCTGGTGGACCTCGATCCGTGGGGCGGTGGACTCGATCTGCTGGTGGGTTGTGAGGCCACACCGGGCCTGCGCTGGCCCGACCTGGCATTGCAGGGCGGCCGGCTGACCTGGCCGGCCGTGCGTGATGCCCTGCCCCGGTATCGGGGTATCAGCGTGCTGTCCGGCACCCGGCGCGCCTACGACCTCGAGCCCGGGCCGGTCGACGCCGTCATCGATGCGGGCCGGCGCGGGGCGGTCACCGTGGTGTGCGACCTGCCGCGTCGTCCCGCCGATGCGGCGCAGGCCGCACTCGATGCGGCCGATCTCGTCGTGGTGGTCAGCCCCTGCCACGTGCGCGGGTGCGCGGCCACCGCCGCGATGGCGGAGTCGTTGACGGCGCTCAACCCCAACGTCGGCCTGGTGGTGCGCGGCCCGGCGCCGGGCGGCTTGCGGGCCACCGAGGTCGCCGAGGTCACCGGCCTGCCGCTGCTCGCGGCGATGCGGGCTCAGCCGCAACTCGCCGATCAGCTCGAGCGTGGCGGCCTGCGACCCGGGCGGCGGTCGCCGCTGACGGCCGCGGCGCGCCGGGTGCTTGCCGTGTTGTCCCGGGCGGGGTCGCCCCAGATCGGCAGGGCGGCGTGAACGGCTCCCTGATCGAACGCGTACGTGAGCGGCTGGCCGCCGAGACCGCTTCGCTGTGGTCCCCGCTGCGGCCCGAGGCGGTCGCCGCCGCGATCCGCGCCGAATCCGGCGGCATGCTCGGGGACACCGAGGTGCTGGCCCATCTCCGGGTGCTCGAGACCGAACTGACCGGTGCCGGCATCCTCGAACCCCTGCTGCGCGCGGACGACACGACCGACGTCCTGGTGACCGCACCGGACGCGGTGTGGGTCGATGACGGGAACGGCCTGCGCCGCGCGGGGATCCGATTCTCCGACGAGGCCGCGGTGCGGCGGTTGGCCCAGCGCCTGGCGTTGGCCGCGGGCCGGCGTCTCGACGACGCCCAGCCGTGGGTGGACGGGCAGCTCACCGGAGTCGGTGGCGCACGGGTCGCGGTGCGTCTGCACGCGGTGCTGCCACCGGTGGCGCCCGCGGGCACCTGCCTGTCGCTGCGCGTGTTGCGGCCCGCCACCCAGGACCTGGCGGCCCTGGCCGCGGCGGGCACGATCGACCCCGAGGCCGCCGAGCTGGTGACTGCCGTCATCGCCGCCCGGTTGGCATTCCTGGTGTGCGGCGGCACCGGGGCAGGCAAGACGACGTTGCTGGCGGCGATGCTGGGTGCGGTCGCGCCCACCGAGCGGATCGTCTGCGTCGAGGACGCCGCCGAGCTGGCGCCCCGGCACCCGCACGTGGTCAAGCTGGTCGCGCGTTGCGCGAACGTCGAAGGTGTCGGCGAGGTCCCGGTGCGCCAACTCGTCCGGCAGGCGCTGCGCATGCGGCCCGACCGCATCGTCGTCGGGGAGGTGCGGGGCGCCGAGGTCGTTGATCTGCTGGCCGCGCTGAACACCGGTCATGACGGTGGGGCGGGCACCGTGCACGCCAACAACCCCTCGGAGGTTCCCGCCCGGCTGGAGGCGCTGGCGGCGCTCGGCGGTCTCGATCAGGCCGCGCTGCACAGCCAGCTGGCCGCCGCGGTGCAGGTGCTGCTGCACGTGGCCCGTGACGGGGCCGGCGCTCGCAGGCTGACCGAGATCGCCGTGCTGCGCCCCGCGGACGGCCGGGTTCGGGCGGTCGCGGCGTGGCGCGCGGGTCGGGGACACACAGAGGGTGCCGACGAGCTGCGTCGGCTGCTGCGCGACCGGATGCCGGCATGAGCGGGCCAGTTCTCGGGGCGCTGCTGCTGGCGTTGGCGCTGCTGGCGCTGCCCGGGTCGTCGCACCGCCGCCTCTCCCGGGGTGCGGTCGGCCGCCGGCGGGCCGGGCTGCCCGGACCGAGCGCGGCCGGGTGCGTCGTCGCGGGCATCGCGGTCGCGGCCGCCGTGGCGTTGCCGGTCACGACGGTCCTGGCCGGCGCGGTCCTGGGCGTCACGGCGGTCCTGCGTCACCGCCGCCGTCGCCGCATCCGGCAAGCCATGGACGAGGGCCGGATGCTGGAAACCGCCTTCGACGTCGTCGTCGGCGAACTGCGGGTGGGTTCTCATCCGGTGCGTGCGTTCGGTGTCGCCGCCGACGAGACCGCCGGCCCGGTCGCGGTGTCGCTGCGCGCGGTCGCGGCGCGGGCCCGGCTGGGCGCCGACGTCGCTGCCGGCCTGCGCGCCGCGGCGGGTTCGTCGTCGCTGCCCGCGCACTGGGATCGACTCGCGGTGTGCTGGCAGCTCGCCGGCGAGCACGGGCTGGCGATAGCCACCCTGCTGCGCGCCGCGCAGCGCGATATCGCCGAGCGGCAACGGTTCTCGACGCGAGTGGGGGCGGGTATGGCGGGCGCGCGCGCCACCGCCGCCATCCTGGCCGGGCTCCCGGTGCCGGGGGTGCTTCTCGGTGAGCTGATCGGCGCGCGTCCACTGAGTTTCCTGCTGGGCGGGCACGTGGGGGGATGGCTGTTGGTTGCCGGTTCGACGCTGGCGTGCGGGGGGCTGCTGTGGTCGGATCGCATCACCGATCGGCTGTTCGGATGAATGCCGCGGCGGTGCTGCTGGCCGTGGCGCTGTGGGTTGGCCCCGGCCCGGCGCTGGTGCGGGCGCGTGCTGGTGTGCCGGCCAGGACGCCGGGCCCGCTCCGGAGGCCGCCGCGGGCCCGGGCGCACGGTCGGACCCGCTCGCCGTCGCCTCCAGCCTCGACATCCTGTCGGTGTGCCTGGCGGCGGGCATGGCGGTGCCGGCTGCCGCGGCGGCCACCGCCGGATCCGCCCCGCCCGCGCTGTCGGCGGTGTTGCGCCGCGCCGCCGACCTGCTGGCGCTCGGCGCCGATCCCGCGGTGGCGTGGTCGGTTTCGGCGGTTTCACCGGTCGGGGCGCCCGACGCGCAGACCGATGCGCTGCTGCGACTGGCGCGGCGTTCGGCGGCCTCCGGCGCGGCGCTAGCCGGCGGAGTCGCCGAACTGGCCGACCAGTCCCGCCACGACGCCGTGCACGCGGCCGCCGCGGCCGCCGAGCGCGCCGGGGTCTTGATCGCCGGGCCGCTCGGGCTGTGTTTCCTGCCGGCGTTCTTCTGTCTGGGCGTCGTTCCGGTGGTGGCCGGGCTGGCGCACAACGTCCTGCAGTCGGGTCTGCTGTGAGAAGTGAACGAGGAAGGAAAAACATTGTTGGCCAACATGTTCCGCATATTTCTGGCTCGCATGACCGCCCTGGCGGTCGACGAGTCGGGCATGTCGACGGTCGAATATGCCATCGGCACTTTGGCTGCCGCGGCCTTCGGCGCGATCCTCTACGCGGTCGTCACCGGCGATTCGGTCGTGTCGGCGCTGACCAACATCATCGGTCGCGCGCTCAACACCAAGGTCTAGCGGGCTGTGCGGGTGCGAGCACCGTCGAGGCGGCACTGGCGATCGCTGCGCTGGTGGTGGTGTTCGTGCTGTGCCTGGGCGGTGTCACGGCGGTGTCCATGCAGGTGCGCTGCGTCGACGCCGCCCGCGAGGCCGCGCGCCTGGCCGCGCGCGGCGACCAGCGCCGGGCGCTCGACACGGCCCGCCGCATTGCACCTGCGGGGGCGCGCATCGAGGTTCATCGGGACGGCGATCTCGTGGTGGCCACGGTCGTCGCGCGCTCGCCGCTGGTGCCCGCCCTCGACATCGGCGCCACGACCTTCTCGGCGGCCGAGGTGCCGGGATGAGGGCGGGTCGGCCACCGTGGTCGCGGCCGCCATGGTGGTGGTGGTGCTGTGCGTCACGGTCGCGGGCGCCGCGCTCGGCGCGGTGGTGGTGGCCCGGCATCGGGCGCAGGCGGCGGCCGATCTGGCCGCGCTGGCCGCTGCGGCCCGGCTGCCGGCGGGGGCGGCTGCGGCCTGCGCACACGCCGCAGCGGTGGCCTACCGGATGGGGGCCGCTGCGACCGGCTGCGAGGTGGACGGGCTCGACGTGGTCGTCACCGTGGACGTGGCCGTCGGCTGGAGGGGGCCAGGCGGCACGGCCCGGGCGGCCGCCCGGGCGGGACCCGCCGGCCCCGGATAGTCACGTCGCGTCGCCTTGCACCAGTCCCGCCTCGGCGAGTTCGGCGTCGCTGGGCAGCCGCAGCGAGATCAACCCTGCGAAGGTCTGCGGTTGCAGTTCCACCCGGCTGACGGTGACGTGCACGGGTACCCAATCCGCGTCGTGTCCGGGCATCCGCAACACCCGGCCGGCCGCACCGTCGGCGCATTCCCCTGTCATCGAGGCCAGCAGGTGTTCGTCGTCGGGGTGAACGTCGGGTTTGCCCACAGTGCCGGCGCGCCGGTTGTAGAACGGGCAAGGCTCGTCGAGCCATTGCAGCAGGGTCCAGTCCGAGAGGTCGACGAGCGCGCGGTGAACCCCGGCCCGCGCGAGTCCCGCCAGAATCCGCTGCGCCAGGTCGTCGGTGGATACGACGGGCCCTTCCACTGCGGCGCGCCAGTTCATCGCCCGCGCGACGAGGTGGTCACGGCCGTCGTCGCCCGCTTCCAGCGCGGTGCGGGCGACGAAGCCGATCCGGATGGGCATGCCCTGCCAGTCGGTGAAATCCCAGGTGCTGCAGAATGTCTGGTCCGGCCCGGCTTCGACGGCCAGGGCCAGCACCTTGGCTTCGTTCGGGTTGAGCTCGCGCGACGGCAGGTCTTCGGTGAACGCCCTGCCCAGGGTGACCCCGATTTCGGGATTCTTGCCGCTGTTGGTGAGCGATTCCTGCGTATCGGTGGCCACGCCCAGTGTCAGGTCCCACTTCAGCGGGCCGGGGATCGGCCGTTCGGGCGGATCTTCGTCGGGGGGGCCGATCCACACGTGCACGCCGTGGACGCGGCCGTCGGACATCACCACCGGTTCGGTGCGAATGACACGGTCCCGCTTGGAGGTGATGCTGGTGAACGGCTGGCCGGTCTGCACCGACTCCGCGATCGCGGTCCGCACCGCGGGCAGGTAGCGGCCCCGGCGCAGGAATGCGGTGATCGGGACGAGGTTCTGCAGCTGCCGGCCCTGCGCCACGACAGCCGGGTCGCCCCCCAACGTCTCCACGAGCAACCAGTCGTGGGCCATGCGCGCAGTTTACCGGCTGCGCCGCGTCCCCGGACCCGGCGGGCGGCCCGCCCTGTCGGCGTGCCGGGGAGCACAAACGGCCGGCTACGGCGTCGCCCCGTCGATCCCGGGTGCACCCACCAGCAACCCGGGCGCGCCGCCCGCGCCGGAGGCGCCGGAGGCGCCGTCAGTGATGCCGGGTCCGCCGTTGCCGCCGTTGCCGCCGTCGCCGATCAGCACCGCGTTACCGCCGGTTCCGCCGTCCCCGCCAGTAATCTTGGAGGTTCCGCCCTCCCCGCCGGCGCCCGCGTTGCCAAACAGGCCGGCGTCGCCGCCCGTCCCGCCAGTCCCGGCGTCCCCTGAGACGGAGGCCCCGCCCCCGCCGCCGGCACCGCCGTCGCCGATCAGGATGGCGGTACCGCCGTTGCCGCCGGTTCCGCTGGCGGAGTTGATCCCCAATCCGCCGCCGCCGCCGGCACCCCCGTCGCCGATCAGGGCCGCGTTGCCGCCGTTGCCGCCGCTGCCGCCGGTGTCCTTGCCGAACCCGCCGGTTCCGCCGGCCCCGCCGGCACCCGACAGCAGTCCGCCGTTGCCGCCGTGCCCGCCGGCCCCGCCGGTGGTGGTGCCGCCGTATCCGCCGGCTCCGCCCGCGCCGCCGCTACCGGTCAGGCCGTAGCCGGCCAGAGGTCCGGCGTCGCCGCCGGCGCCGCCGTTGCCGCCCGCGTCTGCGCCGAATCCGCCGGGTCCGCCGATGCCGCCGCCTGTGCCCAGCAGCCCCCCGGTGCCGCCGGCGCCCCCGGTGCCGCCGTCGCCGCCCCCGCTCCATCCTCCGGTTCCGCCCGTGCCGCCGCCCCCGAACAGCCCGCCAGCCCCGCCGGCTCCGCCGGCCCCGCCGTCGCCGGATGTGGCGTAGCCGCCGGCCCCGCCGGCCCCGCCGGCCCCCAGCAGCCCGCCCGCGCCGCCGTCACCGCCGCCGGCGCCCACGGCACCGGCCCCGCCGGCCCCGCCGTCGCCGATCAGCCACCCGCCGGCCGCGCCGGCGGCGCCCGAGCCTGTGGCGGCGTTGGCGCCGTTGCCGATGAGCGGACGCCCGGTCAGCGTCTCGACGGGGGCGTTCACCGCGTTGAACACCGGCTGCAGCGGCGAGGCGCCGCCGTCGATGCCCGCCCCACCGATGGTGGGGCCGAACCCGCCCTCGCCGCCGTTTCCGGGGGTGCCGATCAGCGCGGCTGCACCGCCGTCACCGCCGGCGCCGCCGGTGACTTGCCCCTGGCCGCCGGCCCCGCCGGCGCCGCCGGTGCCCAGCAGCACACCGGCGTGGCCGCCGTCCCCGCCGTCACCGCCGCCGCCTTGTCCGCCCCCGTATCCGCCCGCCCCGCCTGCCCCGCCGGCTCCGAGCAGGGTGGCGTCGCCGCCGGTCCCCCCCGCCCCGCCGGTGCCCCCGTAGCCGGTGCCGCCGGCCCCGCCGACGCCGCCGGCCCCGGACAACAGTCCAGCGTTGCCGCCGTGCCCGCCGGCGCCGCCGTTGTCGTTGCCGAACCCGCCGGCCCCGCCGGCGCCGCCGTGCCCGGTCAGCGGGCCGGCGTTGCCCCCGTTGCCCCCGGTGCCGCCGTCTGCCACGGTGCCGGTCCCGCCGGTGCCGCCCGCGCCGCCGCCCCCGCCGACGAATCCGCTGAACAGCCCGCCGGCTCCGCCGGCCCCGCCGTTGCCGCCGGTGGAGTTGGTCCCGCCGGCTCCTCCCGCGCCGCCGCTGCCGAACAGCCCGCCGGCGCCGCCGGCACCGCCGTTCCCTGCGATTGAGCCGCCAGTGGATTGCCCGGTCCCGCCGGCCCCGCCGTTACCCCACAGCAGCCCGCCGTCCCCGCCGTTGCCGCCGTTCCCGCCGTTACCGAACCCGCCACTGCCGCCGGCCCCGCCGGTGCCGATCAGCCCCGCGGCCCCGCCGTTGCCGCCGGCCTCGCCCGCCGCGCCGGCCCCGCCGGCCCCGCCGTTGCCGAGCAGCCAGCCGCCCGGGGCGCCGTTGGCCCCGGTACCCGGGGCCCCGTTGGCGCCGTTGCCGATCAGCGGGCGGTCGGTGAGCGCCAGGCTGGGCGCGTTGATCGCGCCGAGCACGGCCTGCTGTATCGACTGCACCGGATTGGCCGTGAACGCCGAAACGGTGGCGGCCTCGGCGGTGGCGTAGGAGCGCGTCGCCGCGGTCAACTGCTGCACGAACTGACCGTGGAACGCCGCCGCCCGCGCGCCCAGCGACTGAAAGTCGCTACCGTGGGTGGAGAACAGCGCCGCGATGGCCGCCGAGACCTCGTCCTGGGCCGCCGGCAGCACCCCCGTGATCCGTGCGGCCGCGGCCGCGTTGGCCGTGTCGATTCTGGAGCCGAGATCGGCCAGCGCGCCCGCGGCCGTCCCCATCGCGTCCGGCACCACCACCAATGACATCGCAGCCCCCTCGGCCTGACACGAACGGTAATTTCGGGCTAAAACCTACCCGCGTGTTGACGCCGACGAGCGGTCAGTCAGCGGTTCGTCAACACCTGGCAGCCGCCCGTTAACGTGTCGGGCCTGATCCGACCTGTTCAGCGCGATTCGCCGACCAACCGCCCCAGCACCAGCCGCAGCACCGTCACCGCGCCGGCCTTGTCGAGCGGGTCGTTGCCGTTGCCGCATTTGGGTGACTGCACGCACGACGGGCAGCCCCGCGCGCATTCGCACGCCTCGACGGCCTCCGCCGCGGCGCCCAGCCAGGTGGCGGCCCGGCGGAAGCCGCGTTCGGCGAACCCCGCCCCGCCGGGGTGGCCGTCGTAGACGAACACACTCGGCAGGCCGTCGGGGCCGGTCGCGGTGGACAGCCCGCCGATGTCGCCGCGGTCGCAGCTGGCCACCAGCGGCAGCAGCCCGATCGCCGCGTGCTCGGCGGCGTGCAGCGACCCGGGGATGCGGGGTGCGTCGATACCGCCGTCCAGCAACGCCTCCGGCGTGACGGTGTACATGACCGCGACCGTCTCCAGGGTGTGTTCGGGCAGGTCGAGCTCCACGAAGTCGATGACCTCCCCGGAAAGCCGGCGGCGCAGGTAGCCGACCAGCCGGCGGGTGACCCGGACCGGCACCAAACCCACCGTGACCGAGCCGAACCCGCTCCGTTCGCCGCCACCGGTGACGACGATGTCGGTGAGCTCGCGCGCGAACGTCGTATGGCCGGGATCCTCGGCGTGCACGAACGCGATCCCGCCGTCGAAGTCCAGGGAGTCGACGACGTAGCTCTCGCCCTGGTGCAGATACACCGCCCCCGGGTGGACGCAGGCCGGGGCCTGGCTGAGGCCGACGCTGCCCAGCAGCCGCCCGGTGTCGGCCTCCACGATCACGATCTGGCCACCCGCGCCCCGGATGTCCACGGCGCCGTGGGGGTTCAGGCCCGGCGCGGGGAAATAGCGGTCGTTGCGCAGCCGCAGCAGTCCCTCGTCGACCAGGCCCGCGGCGACCTCGGTTGCGCCCAGAGCGCGCACTTCGGCCACATCGAGCGGCAGTTCGGTTGCCGCGCAGAGCAGTTGCGGGCCCAGCAGATAGGGGTTGGCCGGATCGATCACCACCCGCTCGACCGGTTTGCCCAGCAGCGCGGCGGGGTGGTGCACCAGGTAGGTGTCCAGCGGGTCGTCGCGGGCGATCAGCACGACCAGCGCCCCCTGGCCCCGCCGACCGGACCGGCCCGCCTGCTGCCAGAACGAGGCGACCGTGCCCGGGAACCCGGCCAGCACCACCGCGTCCAGCCCGGCGATGTCCACGCCCAACTCCAGCGCGTTCGTGGTGGCCAGACCGCGCAGCCGACCCTCGGCCAGGGCGCGCTCCAGCGCGGTGCGGTCCTCGGCGAGGTAACCGGCCCGATACGACGCGACCGTGCCCGACAGGTCGGGGGCGACGTCGTCCAGCCGTGCCCGCGCCCCCAGGGCGGTCAGCTCCGCGGCCCGGCGCGACCGCACGAACGTCAGGGTCTGGGCACCCTCGGCGACCAGGTCGGCCATCACCCGCGCCGCCTCGGCCCCGGCCGAACGGCGCACCGGCGCGCCGTGTTCGCCCGTCACGTCGGTGCGCAGCGCCGGCTCCCACAGGGCCACCGTGCGGGAGCCCCGGGGTGAGCCGTCGTCGGTCACCTCCTCGACGGGCTGTCCGATCAGCTCGGCGGCCGTCGCGCCCGGCGAATCCGTGGTCGCGCTGGCGAAGATCACCGTCGGGTAGGACGAGTAGCGCGCGCACACCCGCAGCAGCCGGCGCAGCACCATGGCCACGTTCGAGCCGAAAACCCCTCGGTAGTAATGACATTCGTCGACGATCAGGAACCGAAGGCCGCGCAGCAGGGCGGCCCAGCGGGCGTGGTTGCCCAACATCGACACGTGGATCATGTCCGGGTTGGAGAACAGCCATCGGGAGCGTTCGCGCGCGAAGCGGCGCACCTCGGCGGGGCTGTCGCCGTCGTAGGCGGTGGGCGCCACCCCGAGACCGGGATCGCGCAGCCGCGCGACGGCGGCGGTCAGGGTGTGCGCGGCGCGCAACTGGTCGTGGCCGAGCGCCTTGGTGGGCGACAGGTAGAGCACCCGTGCCCGCGGGTCGGTGGCCAGGGCGTGCAGGACGGGAAGCTGATAGGCCAGCGATTTGCCCGACGCGGTGCCGGTGCTGACCACCACGTGCCGCCCGGCGTGGGCCAGCTCCGCGGCCCGCGCTTGGTGTGACCACGGGCGGGTGATGCCGCGTTCGGCGAACGCCCGGACCACGTCCGGCTCGGCCCAGTCCGGCCAGTCGGCTGTCCGCCCGGGGCGCGCGGGCAGCTCGGCGACGTGGCGCAGCGGGTGCTCGTCCGCGGCGGCGCCGGCGAGCGCGACGGCAAGCAGGTCGGCGCCGAAACTGGACACCAGGCACCCTCCGATACCCCGTCGCCGGTACAAGTCTGTCGCCGACGCGACGAACGTGATTGACTGCTGGGGGTCGCAGCTTCTGTGTTCGTGTCACACTTTCGCAGGATCGACGTTGCGGCCGCGGTTCCTGCGAGGTTAATCGGTCGGGTGAAGTTCCGGCGACTCGGCGAGGTATGGCGGTCGTATCAGGCCCGGGGCACCGAAAAGCGGTGCCCCGCACCCAGAAGAAAAGGAAAGATCGAGAAATGCCACAGGGAACTGTGAAGTGGTTCAACGCGGAGAAGGGCTTCGGGTTCATCGCCCCCGAAGACGGTTCCGCGGATGTTTTTGTCCACTACACGGAGATCCAGGGTTCGGGCTTCCGCACCCTTGAGGAAAACCAGAAGGTTGAGTTCGAGATCGGCCACAGCCCGAAGGGCCCCCAGGCCACCGGCGTCCGCTCGCTGTAGAGACGAGCAGGCTCCCACGACAACCCCCGGTTGGTCCTGTCCAGCGGGCCGCCGGGGGTTGTCGTCGTGGCCCGGCCGCGCCGCAGCGACGCCGCGCCGATCACCTCGGGGCGCAGATACCCGAACTGCCCTACTGTCGGTGGCGTGAGCCAGCTGTCCTTCTTCACCGCGGAGTCGGTGCCGCCTGCGGCTACCGATCTCGCCGGGGTCCTGGCGGCTTCCGGGCAGATCGTGATGGTCGGCGCGCCCGGCGACCACGGTGCCCGGCTCTCGGTGGTGGTGGATCAGCTCTGGCGGGCGTCGGCACTCGCCGAGATGATCCGGGACGCGGGCCTGGTCCCCGAAACCGGCCGTACGGAGGAGGACACCCCGTTGGTGCGGACGGCGGTGAGCCCGGCGTTGGTGACCATCGCCGCCGAATGGACGCGCGGCGCGGTCAAGACGGTGCCCCCGCGGTGGTTGCCCGGGCCGCGCGAGCTGCGGGCCTGGACCCTGGCGGCGGGCCGCCCCGAAGGCGACCACTATCTGCTGGGTCTGGATCCGCACGCGCCCGACACCCACTCGCCGCTGGCGTCGGCCCTCATGCGGGTCGGGATTGCACCCACCCTGATCGGCACCCGCGGCGGCCGGCCGGCGCTTCGGATCAGCGGTCGCCGACGCCTGTCGCGCCTGGTGGAGAACGTGGGGGAGCCACCTGGCGACGCGGACGCGTCGGCGTCGTGGCCGCGGGTGTGACGCTGCGTCAGGGCCCGCGTTCGGCGGAGCCGGTTTGCGCAGGCGCGCCCCAGGGTGCGAAATTGTCAGGTGCCCTGAAGACGAAGGAACGCCCGCGTGCCCGAAGTTCACCGGAATTTTCGCCCTCGGCCTGTCATTCTTCCTGCAGGGCGGTCTCGCGAGGGGCCGGGACGAGAGATGGAGTGTAAGCGCAGTTGGCTGACCCGAAGCTGAACGAACCGAGAAGACCTGGCGGCGCCGTGAACGGGAGCCCCAGGCGACTGGTGATCGTCGAGTCGCCGACCAAGGCGCGAAAACTGGCCGGCTATCTGGGCTCGGCGTACATCGTCGAGTCGTCGCGTGGCCACATCCGTGACCTGCCGCGGGCGGCGGCCGACGTCCCCGCGAAGTTCAAGTCCGAGCCCTGGGCGCGGCTGGGCGTCGATGTCGACCACGACTTCGAACCGCTCTACATCATCAGTCCGGAGAAGAAGAGCACAGTCAGCGAGCTGAAGGGCCTGCTCAAAGACGTCGACGAGCTCTACCTGGCCACAGATGGCGACCGCGAGGGCGAGGCGATCGCCTGGCATCTGCTGGAAACTCTGAAGCCGCGTATCCCGGTCAAGCGGATGGTGTTCCACGAGATCACCGAGCCGGCCATCCTGGAGGCCGCGGCCAACCCGCGCGACCTGGACATCGACCTGGTCGACGCGCAGGAGACCCGTCGCATCATGGACCGGCTGTACGGCTATGAGGTCAGCCCGGTGCTGTGGAAGAAGGTCGCGCCCCGGCTTTCGGCGGGTCGGGTGCAGTCGGTGGCCACCCGGATCATCGTGCAGCGCGAGCGCGATCGGATGGCGTTCCGCAGCGCGTCGTACTGGGATGTGGTCGCCGAACTGGACGCCGGCGTGTCCGACCCGACAGCGTCCCCGCCCATCTTCAACGCCCGACTGACCAGCGTGGACGGCATGCGCGTGGCCACCGGCCGCGATTTCGACTCCCTGGGGCAGCTGCGCAACCGGGGCGATGGGGTCGCCCCGGACGTTGTGGTGCTGGACGAGGCGCGGGCGACGGCGCTGGCGGCCGGCTTGCGGGGCAGCGAGCTTTCCGTGGCGTCGGTGGAGGAGAAGCCCTACACGCGGCGCCCTTACGCGCCGTTCATGACCTCCACGCTGCAGCAGGAGGCGGGCCGCAAGCTGCGGTTCTCCGCCGAGCGCACGATGAGCATCGCCCAGCGGCTCTACGAGAACGGCTACATCACCTATATGCGTACCGACTCGACCACGCTGTCGCAGTCGGCCATCGACGCCGCGCGCACCCAGGCGCGTCAGCTCTACGGCGAGGAGTACGTCGCCGCATCCCCGCGCCAGTACACCCGCAAGGTGAAGAACGCCCAGGAGGCGCACGAGGCGATCCGCCCGGCGGGTGAGACGTTCGCCACCCCGGACGCGGTGCGCCGCGAACTCAACGGCGACGAATTCCGGCTCTACGAGCTCATCTGGCAGCGCACGGTCGCCTCGCAGATGGCCGACGCGCGCGGGACCACGCTGAGCCTGCGGATCGCGGGGCGCTCCGGGGACCAGCAGGTAATGTTCTCGGCCAGCGGCCGCACCCTGACCTTCGCGGGCTTCCTCAAGGCCTACGTGGAGACCGTCGACGAACTCGCCGGCGGCGAGGCCGACGACGCCGAGCGGCGGCTGCCGCAGCTGACCGAGGGGCAGCGGCTGGCCGCCCGCGAGCTGAC
This sequence comes from Mycobacterium sp. TH-M116, assembly GCF_057473685.1. NCBI lineage: Bacteria > Bacillati > Actinomycetota > Actinomycetes > Mycobacteriales > Mycobacteriaceae > Mycobacterium > Mycobacterium sp. TH-M116. The sequence continues at coordinate 42,937 of NZ_JBYCLC010000148.1, forward strand.
CCCCGACGGGCACGCCACCAACCCGCCGGCGCGCTTCACGGAGGCCTCGCTGGTCAAGGCGCTCGAGGAGCTGGGCATCGGCCGGCCGTCGACCTACTCGTCGATCATCAAGACCATCCAGGATCGCGGCTACGTCCACAAGAAGGGCAGCGCGCTGGTGCCCTCGTGGGTGGCGTTCGCCGTCACCGGCCTGCTCGAGCAGCACTTCGGCCGGCTCGTCGACTACGACTTCACCGCCGCGATGGAAGACGAACTGGACGCGATCGCCTCGGGCCAGGAACGGCGCACCGACTGGTTGAACAACTTCTACTTCGGCGGGGACCACGGCGTGGCCGACTCGGTGGCCCGCGCCGGGGGGCTGAAGAAGCTGGTCGGGGTCAACCTCGAGGGCATCGACGCCCGCGAGGTCAACTCGATCACACTGTTCGACGACGATCAGGCCCGACCGGTCTATGTCCGGGTGGGCAAGAACGGCGCCTACCTGGAGCGCATGGTGACCGGCGAGGACGGCGAACCGAAGCCGCAGCGCGCCAACCTCAACGACTCGCTGACGCCCGACGAACTGACTCTGGACCTGGCCGAGGAACTGTTCGCCACGCCGCAGGAGGGACGCGTGCTCGGGGTGGATCCGGAGACGGGCCACGAGATCGTCGCCAAGGACGGCCGATACGGCCCGTACGTCACCGAGGTCCTGCCTCCGGCGCCCGACGAGGACGGCGGCGCCGCCGCGCCCGCGAAGAAGGGCAAGAAACCCACCGGCCCCAAGCCCCGGACCGGTTCGCTGCTGCGCAGCATGGACCTGCAGACCGTCACCCTGCAGGACGCGCTCACGCTGCTGTCGCTGCCCCGCGTGGTCGGCGTCGACCCCGACTCGGGTGAGCAGATCACCGCGCAGAACGGCCGATACGGGCCCTACCTCAAGCGCGGCACCGATTCCCGGTCACTGGCCACCGAGGAGCAGATCTTCGACATCACCCTCGAGGAAGCGCTGCGCATCTACGCCGAGCCCAAACGACGCGGCCGGCAGGCCGCTGCCGCACCGCCGCTGCGCGAGCTGGGGACCGATCCGGCGTCGGGCAAGCCGATGGTGATCAAGGACGGCCGGTTCGGCCCCTATGTCACCGACGGAGAGACCAACGCCAGCCTGCGCAAGGGCGACGAGGTGGCGTCGATCACCGACGCGCGGGCCGCCGAGCTGCTGGCCGACCGCCGGGCGCGGGGTCCGGTGAAGCGGCCCGCCAAGAAAACCGCGCCGCGCAAGGCTGCCGCCAAATCGGGGGCCAAGAAACCCGCCAAGCGCGGCTAACTCGACACCGGCTGCCGGGTGACCCCGCCGTGGGCGGCGAGCTTCACCGGCCGGGCCAGCTGGGTGGGGGCCACCCGCCCGCGCAGCTCGACCACCTCGCCGACATCCCAGCACAGGGCCTCGGCGTCCAGCGCGCCGCTGACCGCGTTCGCCGACGCGAGCACGTGACCGGTCTCCAGCTTGGCCAGCTCGGTGAGGCGCGCGGCCTCGTTGACGGGATCGCCGATCACGGTGTACTCGAAGCGGGCCTGCGCACCGATATGGCCGGCGATGGCCCGCCCGGCTGACACCCCGATCCCGAACTCGGCGGACCCGATGACCGGCAGCAGCGCATCGTGCAGCTCACGGGCGGCCGCCAGCGCCCCGCCGGAGGCGTCCGGGTGTTCGATGGGAGCGCCGAAAATGGCCAGCGCGGCGTCGCCCTGGAACTTGTTGACGAACCCGCCGTGCCGGCCGACGGTGTCGACGACCACCCGGAAGAATTCGTTGAGCAAATGCACGACCTCGGCGGGTGGGCGGGTCGCGGCCAGCTGGGTGGAACCGACCAGATCGACGAACAGCACGGCGACGTGACGTTCCTGCCCGCCCAGTTCGGTGCCCCGCTCCAGGGCCCGGCGGGCCACGTCCTCGCCGACGTAGCGGCCGAACAGGTCCCGCAGCCGCTGCCGCTCGGACAGGTCGCGGACCATGTCGTTGAACCCGGCCTGCAGCAGTCCCAGCTCGCTGGCGTCATAGATCTGCATGTGCGCGTTGTAGTTTCCGCGCTGCACCTCGCTCAGCGCCCAGCGCAGCTGGCGCAGCGGGTCGGCGATCGACATGGCCACCAGCAGCGTGCTGACGAACCCGATGCCCAGCGCCGCCAGGGCCAGCAACAGGATCGGAGTGAACAACTTCTCCGGCGTGGCGTGCAGCAACGAGGCCTTGTCGGCCACCACCGCCAGCACGATCGCCAGCACCGGCACGGCGGTGGACAGCATCCAGGACAGGATCTGCCGCAGGATGACGCCGGGCGCCTTGACGTTCTCCGGCACTCCGCTGCGCAGGGCGGCGACGGCGACCGGCCGCAGCACCCGCTCGGACTGCAGGTAGCCGATGATCGCGGTGGCGGCGGCGCCCAGGCCGATGGCGACGGCCACGACGGGCGCCACGAACCCGGCGACCGACCAGCTGGCGACGATGAACACCACGCCGCCGATGCACCAGGCCGCCATGCTGGTGAGCGTGCGGTAGAACGGCATGCGCAACGCCCGGCTGCGCGCGAGTTCGGTGGCGGCCGGGTCGGCTTCGGTGAGCAGGTTGTCGCGGCGCTGCCAGCGGAAGACGGGCATCAGCAGCTTGAGGTTCACCACCGAGACGGCGAGGAACAACACCACCAGCGAGGCCGCGAACACCGCCAGGTTACGGACCGGAAGATCCTGCAGCTGGAGGCGGTCCGTGGGCGGCAGGCCGTAGCGCAGGAAACCGAGCACGACCAGGGCGCCGACGATGTCGGCCTGCACCATGCCCAGCAGGAACAGCGGCCACGGGGTGCGCACCACCCACCGGACGAACCCATTGATCCGCCCGGGCAGTGTTGCCGCGGTTGCCATGGATCCACCGTATCGGTCCACGGCTATTTGTTGGAAAACTCTAAGGACCACGGCACGTCGGGCGGCGGGGCCCGTGTCTTGGCGAGGTCACGAAACGATCGCGAAATGGTGGCCGGCCGGTGTCCGTCGGACGGTGTCACTACTGTTGCCGGTGATGTCCGGGGTGTTTACGCGGCTGGTGGGCCAGGAGGCGGTGGAGGCCGAGCTGCTGGCCGCGGCCAGGGCCGCGCGCGGTGATTCCGCTCACAGCGACAGCATCGACGGGACTATGACACATGCCTGGCTCATCACCGGGCCGCCGGGTTCCGGGCGCTCGGTGGCGGCGCTGTGCTTTGCGGCCGCACTGCAGTGCACCGGGTCGATCGCCGACGGCGGCCCGGGTTGCGGGCGCTGCCGCGCGTGCACGACGACGATGGCCGGCACCCACGCCGACGTACGCCGGGTGATTCCCGAAGGGCTGTCCATCGGGGTCGACGAGATGCGCGCCATCGTGCAGATCGCATCGCGCCGTCCCTCGGGCGGGCACCGCCAGATCGTGGTGATCGAGGACGCCGACCGGTTGACCGAGGGCGCGGCGAACGCCCTGTTGAAAGTCGTCGAGGAACCGCCGCCGTCGACGGTGTTCCTGCTGTGCGCGCCGTCGGTGGATCCCGAGGACATCGCGGTCACGCTGCGGTCCCGGTGCCGCCACGTCGCGCTCGTGACGCCGTCGACGGCGGCGATCGCGGGTGTGCTGGTCGACACCGACGGTGTGGACGCCGGGACCGCCGGCTGGGCCGCCTCGGTCAGCGGCGGCCACGTGGGCCGCGCGCGGCGGCTGGCCACCGACCCCGAGGCCCGGCAGCGACGGGAGCGGGCGCTGGCGCTGGTGCGCGACGCCGCGATCCCGGCGCGGGCTTATGCGGCCGCCGAGGAGCTGGTGGCCGCGGCTGCGGCGGAAGCTGTGGTGTTGACCGCCGACCGCGCCGAGGCCGAGACCGAGGAGCTGCGGACCGCGCTGGGCGCCGGCGGGACCGGCAAGGGCGCCGCGGGTGCGCTGCGCGGCGCGGCGGGCGCGATCAAAGACCTGGAACGGCGGCAGAAGTCGCGTCACACCCGGGCGTCGCGGGACGCACTGGATCGTGCCCTGATCGACCTGGCGACGTATTTCCGGGACGCGCTGGTGATGTCCGCGGGTGCGTGCGAGATCCGGCCCAACCACCCGGACATGGCCGAGCGGGTGGCGGCGCTGGCCCGCCACGCCACGCCCGGGCGGCTGCTGCGCTGCATCGAGGCGGTGCTGGGATGCCGCGAGGCGCTGGCGAGAAACGTCAAACCCAAGTTCGCCGTCGACGCCATGGTCGCCACCATCGGCCAGGAACTCGGGTAATCGACGTCGCCCGGCGACGATGCTTGCCGTATGGGCGGCCCGAGGAGGAGCCGGGCAATCCTGACTTGCGTTAGACTCGTGCCGCCCCACGCGGGCGCGCCGCCTTAGCTCAGTCGGTAGAGCGATTCACTCGTAATGAATAGGTCAGGAGTTCGATTCTCCTAGGCGGCTCCGAACATGCAGTGAGGGGCGGTTCAGTTCTCCCTTACGACGCGTAAATGAGGCTCAGCTCGACGCTTATTCGCCGGAAATGTGTTGTCGCGTCGAGCGCGGCGGTGTAGTTCCCCGCCTGATAAGCGCGGTCGATGATGTAGTGCTTTCCGGTCACGTTGGGGGTCGAGTGCCCCGGAATGATGCGCGTCTCACGATGACAGCTAGTCAGGGTAGATACCGGCGAAGCGGTCGCCGACGTTCCGTAGCGCGGCGCGAAGTCAGATCGGGTCGATGTTTTGTGGAGCAACCGGCCGCTGCGATGGGTGCGCGGCGATGCTCAGACATCCGAAAATGGGACGGAAACGTCGCTGGTGCTCCGATGCCTGCAAGCAGATGGCGCGGCGGCAGGGCGGGGTGTGACGGGCCTGGGGCGTGGTCGCGGCGGCGGCGGTGCCGGGGCGAATTATCTGGAATTATCCCGATTTCTTCCTAGAGCTAAAGTCGTAAGCTTGCTAAAGTTCTTGCAGCACAAACGAATCAGTCTCACTGACGCAGATTGGAGCTGTGAAAACCTTGTCGTTTCTTGCCGTGATTCCCGAAGAGATTCTTTCCTCAGTTTCCAGCTTGACCGGCATCGGTTCGTCCCTCGACGAGAGCCTCTCGTCGAAGATACCCGCCCTCACCGACATTCCGGCCATGGCCGAAGACGAGGTGTCCGCCGCGATCAGTGCGCTGTTCAACAGCCACGCCGCGGTGTTTGAGGGGATCGCGACTCAGGCGAGGAATTTTCACGCCCGGTTCGCCAACATTCTCGGTTCGGGAGCCAGTCTGTATTCCGATGCGGAATCCTCGGTGGTGTCAACATTGTCGACACCCTCCGCGTCTTTCCTCGGTGTGCATTGGTTTTCTCCTGTTCTCGACCTGACCGGGCGGCCCTTGTTCGGTAACGGTGTCAGCGCAGCTGCGGATACAGGTAAGGCCGGTGGTGCCGGTGGATGGATTTTCGGCAACGGAGGTAACGGCGGTTCCGGAGCAGCGGGTCAAGCGGGCGGCGCGGGCGGTGCCGGAGGGTTCCTGTTCGGTGTCGGCGGGCACGGCGGCACGGGTGGTAACGGAGTCAGTACAGTCGACGGCGGAGCCGGTGGCGCGGGCGGAAACGGTGGCGCGGGCGGATTCCTGTTCGGCACCGGTGGAACCGGGGGTAACGGTGGCACCGGTTTCACCGCGACTGGGGCGGGGACGGGCGGGAACGGGGGTGCCGGCGGTGCCGGAGGCGCGGGCGGGTTCCTCTTCGGTCACGGGGGTCTCGGCGGAGACGGGGGCAACGCGGGCGACGGCGGTAGCAGCGGTACCGGCGGAATCGGAGGTAACGCCGGTACCGGGGGGCATGGCGGCTGGTTCGGCGCGTCCGGTGACGGTGGCAACGGCGGCAACGGCGGCAACGGAGAAACCGGGGGTGCAGGCGGGGCCGCAGGCCATTCCGGTGGGTGGGGCGGCGTAGCGGGGCATCCGGGCCTCGCGGGGAAGGGGTCAGGATTCTCCGTCATCGACACCATCCACGTGGACAACAATCCGTACGGGGTGGCGGTCAATTCCAGCGGCGACGTGTACGTCACCAACGATGTCAGTAGCGGCACGGTGACGGAGATCAGCCCCTCAAACAGCATCACCGGTGATCCCATCACCGTGGGCAGCAACCCGGACGCGGTAACGGTCAGCCCCGAAACCAACTACGTGTACGTGGCCAACGCAGGCAGCGACACGGTATCGGTGATCAGCTCCTCAGGCAGCGTCTCCAACACAATCACCGTGGGGGACGATCCGGTCGCGGTAGTGGCGGGCTTCCGAGGCGAAGTTGTCGCCGCCAACAACGTCAGCGGCTCGGTTTCGTCTAGCGCCCCCTTCCCCAGCTCAAGCGCAGCCGCCCCCAGCATCCCCGTGGGGACGGGACCGGACTCGCTGGCGACCAACTCCAGCAACATCGACAGCGACGTGTATGTCGCCAACGGAGGCAGCGGCACGGTATCGGAGCTCAACTCCTATGGAAGCACTGTCCTCGATACCTATACTGTGGGCGGTCATCCGGACGGGCTGGCGGTCAACGCCAGCGGCGACATCTATGTCGGCACCGCCGACGGCAACACGGTGACGGAACTCAACTCCACCGGCACCGTCATCGACACCATCACCGTCGGCACCAACCCGGACGCGCTCGCGGTCAACCCCACCACAGGCACCGTCTACGCGGCCAACGCGGGTAGCGACACGGTGTCGGAGATCAGTTCCTCGGGCACCGTCATCGGCACCGCCTCCGTGGGCGGCGTCCCGGACGGGGTGGCGTTCAACGCCGTCAACGGAGACGTGTACGTCACTGTCGGCAGCGCCGACACGGTGGACGTTCTCGGTGGGTAGGGTCAGCCGCGGTGTTGTGCCGATCAGGGGACGCCCCGGCAACACCGCGGTCGGGTAGTGGACCGCGCCAAGAACGTCGTGCTGCACCGTGCCCAGGTCGGATCGGATCGTGGTCGCGATCCCCGACGACGGGGTCCGCAGGGGTCGGCACCCGCCGCGTCGGTCGTTGCGTACGCGTGTCCTCCGGCCCCGGGCAGAGAGGCGATCCCGCGCGTCCCGGGCGGCTGCACGCTTTCAGACGCCGAGCGTCACGCCAGCGCGACGCTCCGCGTCCGTTGTCACGCCAGCGTGACGCTCGGCGCCGCTCAGGCCGGCGCCAGGAAACCCACGGGCCCCGACGCGAGGCACAACGACAGCGCGGCGGTGTCGGCGCGCACCGTGATCGCATCCCCGGCACCCGGCAGGCGCACGAAAACCCGGTTGAGTCCCGGATGCACCGCAACCCGGACGTCGGGTCCCTGGTTCAGCGACAACGTCATCGACCCGTCGCTGTTGGCCAGGTAGTTCAGTTCGACGGTCCAGTCGGCGGGCAGCAGGGGCCCGTCGAGCACCAGCCGCGCCGGTTTGTCCGGCTGCGCGAAGTATCCGCACCGCGGCAGCGGTCCCGGCACGATGGTGCGTACCCACGTCACGTGCGCGTCGACCAGCCGGCCCGAGCTGTCCAGCATGCGCAATTGTGTTGTCGCCGAGGAGAATTCCGGTCGGTCCCGGACCAGGGCGAACAAGTGGCTGGCCAGGTTCTCTGGTCCGACGATCCGCTGTAGCACCAGCGGGTCGACCTCCTGGTCGAGCAGCGGCGCCTTCGAGGCCGCGTGCGCGCTCGCCAGGCCGGCCAGGGTGTTGCGCAGGTAGGGCTGCGCGGGGTTGTCGCGCCAACTCGCCAGAAACGTCGCCGTCGAGTACAGGCTGCTGGCCACGAACGCCGCCGCCAGCACACCCACCGCCACGGCGCGCCCGGGAGAGGCGTCCAGCCGGCGCGCCGGACCCGGCCGGTTGGGGGCGCACAGCGCGACGGCGGCCAGCAGCGTCAGCACCACGACGAGATCGGGCAGATACCGCAGCGTCTGGGCGAGCTCGAGTGCGGTCAGCTTCGACGAGCGCATCAGGTAGATCGGCACCTGGCAGGCGACGGCGTAGCCGGCCGCGGTGAGCCAGACCGGTCCGATGCGCTGCTTGCGGACCAGGGACAGCGCCAGCAGCCCGGCCAGCAGCAGCCAGCCGAGCGCCATCACCGCCGGGCCGGGCGCGGCCCACGGGGAGGCCGGGGCCCACCGGTCCCAGCGCCACGGCCCGCCGGCCAGCCCGGGCACGATGCCGTGGGTGACCGATCGCCACAGCAGCGCCCCGGTCATCGACGGGTCGAAACTCCACCGCCGCTGGTTGACGACAGCCAGATAGACCGCCACCCAGGCGAGGGTCAGCGCCAGGCAGGCCACCCACAACCGCACACCGGCCCGCCACACCGTCCGCAGAGCCAACCGGTCGCCCCCCACGTGAGCCAGCAATGCGGCCACGGCAAAGGCGACGAACGGGATCACCGCGGCCTTCTCGAAGAACACCAGGCCCGCGAGGTAGGCCAGCACACCGGTCACCGCGTAACGCCGGTTGCCGGTGCGCACCAGCAGGATCGCGTCGGCGCACACCCAGGACAGCGCGGCCAGCATCGGCAGCGAGTTCAGCGCCGCCGCCCACCAGGCGAACCCGGGCACCGCCAGCGGGGTGAACAGCGCGAACGTCAACGGGATCAGCAGCACCGGGCGCCAGCCCAGGATGACGTACAGGGCGCGCAGCAGGGCCAGCGAGACCAGCAGCGCCAGCAGCACGAGGCTGATCGCCGGGCCCGTCCAGTCCAGGGGTGCGGCCCGGATGATGGCGCCGGCGAGCAGGAACGCGGCCGGCATCAGGTGACCGTCGTGGTCGTCGAACAGGTACGACGGCGACCACAGCCCCTCGGTGCCGGCCTTGCCGACGAGAATCAGGTCGTCCCAGTAAAAGTAGCCGCCGAACGCCAGCACGGCGCGGATGCCCAGCTGCACCGCGATCAGCGCGGCGGCGGCCACGGCGACCCACGGGATGCGGGTCTTGGGCAAGGCCCGCCGGTATGGTGGGCCGGTGCGCGCACTGGTCACCGGGGCAGCCGGTTTCATCGGGTCGACGCTAGTCGACCGTCTGCTGGCCGACGGTCACACGGTGGTGGGGCTGGACAACTTCGCCAGCGGCAAAGCGGCCAACCTCGAACACCTGGCCGGCAACCCGGCCTATGACTTCGTCGAGGCCGACATCGTGACCGCGGAGCTGGACGACGTCCTGGACCGGCACCGCCCCGAGGTGGTGTTCCACCTGGCGGCGCAGATCGACGTGCGGCGCTCGGTCGCCGACCCGCAGTTCGACGCGTCGGTCAACGTGCTCGGCACGGTCCGCCTGGCCGAGGCGGCGCGGCGCGCCGGTGTCCGCAAGATCGTGCACACCTCCTCGGGCGGGTCCATCTACGGCGTCCCGGCGCGCTACCCGACCCCCGAGACGGTCCCCACCGACCCGGTGTCGCCGTACGCCGCGGGCAAGGTGGCGGGGGAGATCTACCTGAACACCTTCCGCCACCTGTACGGCCTGGACTGCTCGCACATCGCCCCGGCGAACGTCTACGGCCCCCGCCAGGACCCGCACGGCGAGGCCGGCGTGGTGGCGATCTTCGCCCGGGCGCTGTTGGCGGGCAAGCCCACCAAGGTGTTCGGCGACGGCGGCAACACCCGCGACTACGTGTTCGTCGACGACGTGGTCGAGGCGTTCGTCAAGGCTTCCGGCGAGGCGGGCGGCGGGCAGCGTTTCAACATCGGCACGGGCACCGAAACCTCGGACCGGCAACTGCATTCGGCGGTGGCGGCGGCCGCCGGCGCGCCTGATGACCCGCAGTTCCACCCGCCGCGCCTGGGCGACCTGAAACGGTCCTGCCTGGACATCGGCCTGGCCGACAGCGTGCTGGGCTGGCGCCCGCAGGTGGACCTGGACGAGGGAGTGCGCCGCACCGTCGACTACTTCCGCCGGGTGCGCACGGGCTAGCGTTGCCCGGGTGCCTGCGCACCCTCGAGCGCGACCGCCCGGGCCAGCCGCGCGTAGCGCAACTCGAGGTCCTTGAACCGTAGGTAGGTGCTCAGCGTGGTGAAACTGAACGCCATGATCAGCGCGTAGAGCATCAGGTCGGTGCCGCGGCGCACCCCGAACCAGTGCGCGATCACGGTGGTGTCGTCGGGCCGCAGCACGGCATAGACGCCGGCCAGCACGAAGGCCACATATCCGACCTTGACCCAGGCCCGCGACCGCGCGCTCCTTCGCGACCGCAGCAGGTAGACGAGCAGTGCGACGATCGACCCGATCAGCAGCACCTGGATCCAGTTCATTCGTTAAGTCCTTTTCATCTCGGATGCCTGCCGCGCAGGAACCCGTCGAAGATGATGTTGACGCCGTTGAGCAGCGGCTGCCCTTTGGACTTCGAGTACTCGGTGTAGAGCACTTCGACCGGTTGTTCGGCTACCCGCCAATGGTTTTCGTCGATCAGCATGACGAACTCGTTGGCGTGGCTCATGCCGCTCATCGTGATGTCGAGCCCGTCGGCGACCTTCTTGTTGAACACCCGCAGCCCGTTGTTGGTGTCGGTCAGGCCGAGGCGGCGGCCACGCCGGCTCAGCCGCGCGGCGGTCTGCAGCACAACGCGTTTCACCAACGGCGGCCGGCCGCTCTCTCCGCCGCCGAATCGGGTTCCGATCACGACGTCGACGTCCCCCGCGCCGAGCCGGTCCACCATTGCGGCCAGGTCTTTGACACGGTGCTGGCCGTCCGCGTCGAACGTCGCGAAAAGCCGCGCCCCGGGCTGCTTTCGGGCGTACTCGACACCGGTCTGGATCGCGGCGCCCTGACCCAGGTTGACCGGATGGCGCACGAGGTGGGCCCCGGCCCGCAGCGCGATGTCGCCGGTCCCGTCGGTGCTGCCGTCGTCGACGCAGACGACGTGGTCGAATACCGCACGGACGTCGGCGATCACCTCGCCGATGACGGCGGCCTCGTTGAAGGCGGGGATGACGATCCAGGCGTCGGGATAGTGCTTTTCGATCCCCATAACCTACACCCAGGACACCGTTCAGCCGGGGAAGCGCCCCGCACGCGAGAGTGCCACGACATGCACAGCGATCCCTACCAGCGGACCGCACAGCAGGCCGATCACGGTACGGGCCGGCAGCGGCAGCGGCACCATCAGCAGCAGTCCCGACGCCGCCGTCGCGACGACCCAGCCGAGCGAATATGCCTGGTGCAGCGCGGCCGCGACCGCGGCGGCACCCGTCAGCGTCAGCATCGCGATGGCCACCGCGGCGGCGGTCAGCCAGGCCAGCAGCGCGCCGCTCGCCTGGTACTGCGCCCCGAACCCGACGCGCAGCAACCACGGCCCCACCACGCCCGCCGCCAGAACTCCGAGGACCCCGATGCCGCCGATCGCCCCCGCCGGTGCGAGCAGTGCCCGCAGTCGGTCGTTGCGCTCGTCGACGAAATGCGCGATCAGGTTGCCCTGCATCGCGGTCAGCGGCACCAGCAGCGGCGCGCGGGTCAACGTCACCGCCAGGATGATCACGCCGCCCTGTGCCCCCAGCTCGGCGCTGGTCAGCTTCAGCAGCACAGGGAACCCCATCACCAGGATCGCGCTCGCCCCGGCCGCGGTGATCGAATGGGTGGCGCCCCGCAGGAAGGTCGCCGCGCCGCCGGGTGTCCGCGCGCGGGCCGCGAGCCGAGCCGCCGGCGAGGCCACCAGCATGATCAGCCACGCCACCGCGCCGGCCACGGTCGCCCACAGGAACCCGGCGAGTCCCCAGCCGAGCGTGAACGTGGCGGCGGCGACCGACACCCGGATCACCGCATCGGTGACCATCAGCGCCCCGTACTGCGTCCATTGGTCGGTGCCGGCCAGCATGCCCAGCAGCGTGGCGTGCAGGCAGAACCCGGCCAGCCCGACGCCGAGCAGCGCGACCGACAACCAGCGCTCGGCCACGAACACCCGCCCGCTCCACAACGGTGAGCTCCCGGCGATGACGATCCCCGCGGCCACCCCGACCAGCGCGGCAATCCGCAAGGGATGGGTGCGGGTCCCGTTCGGGCCGGGCGGGGTGTCGGAGCCGGCGAAGGGGCGGTTCGCGCGGACCTCCCGCGTGGTCTCCTGCAACAGCCCGTTGGTCGCGCCGGTGACCAGTCCGAACGCGCCCCAGAACACCCCGAACACCGAGAACCCGCCGGGGGCCAGGTCACGGGCGGCCAGATAGATGATCGCGTAGCCACACAGGGCGGTCAGCGCAGTCGCAGCGCCGACGCGGGCCATGCTGCCGCGAGCGACCGGGCCGCTGGTGGCTCCGACTTCGGTCACCGGGACGACACCCCTGGCCGGCCGACCCGATGCAACGACACAGCCTGAAGATAGTGTGTCGCCGTCGGCGCGCGGCGACGGCGATCGGTTTCGCTAGTGTTGGCGGCTGTCGGGAAGGATTCATGGCCTCGTTCCGCACCTTCGGGGTCTCGCTGTTGCTCACCGCGGTCGCCCTTGCACTCGGATACGCCCACGGCGGCACCAAGGACCTGTTGTTGCTGCTGGCGTTGGCGGTGCTCGAGGTTTCGCTGTCCTTCGACAACGCGATCATCAACGCCGCGGTTCTGAAGCGGATGAGCCCGCTGTGGCAGCGGATGTTCCTGACGGTCGGGATCCTGGTCGCGGTGTTCGGGATGCGGCTGCTGTTCCCGCTGGTCATCGTCTGGGCTACCGCGGGTCTGCACCCGGTTCGCGCGATGGAGCTGGCGCTGCATCCGCCGGCGAACGGCGCCCTGGTGTTCCCGGACGGCTCCCCGAGCTACGAGAAGCTGATCATCGCCGCGCACCCCCAGATCTCCGCGTTCGGTGGGATCTTCCTGTTGATGCTGTTTTTGGACTTCGTCTTCCACGACCGAGAAATCAAGTGGCTCAAATGGATTGAGGTCCCCTTCGCCCGTGTGGGGCGGCTCGGCCAGGTTTCGGTGATCGTCACCGGGACCGCACTGATCCTGGCCGGCACCCGGTTGACGCACTCCAGCGATGAACGTGCGACGGTGCTGACCGCCGGAGTGCTGGGCCTGGTCACGTACCTGGTCGTCAACGGGCTCAGCCGTGCGTTCCGGCCGTCCGACGCGGAGACGGCGCCGACCCTCAGCGCGGCGGTCGGCAGGGCCGGTTTGATGCTGTTCCTCTACCTCGAGGTTCTCGACGCCGCCTTCTCGTTCGACGGGGTCACCGGCGCCTTCGCGATCACCTCGGATCCGATCGTCATCGTCCTGGGTCTGGGAGTGGTGGGCTCGATGTTCGTGCGCTCCATCACCATCTACCTGGTCCACCAGGAAGCGCTGGAACGCTACGTCTATCTCGAACACGGCGCGCACTGGGCGATCGGCGTGCTGGCCGTGATCATGCTGGTCTCGATCGAACCCCGCTATCAGCTACCAGAAATATTCACCGCGTCGGTCGGTGTGCTCGTCGTGGGGGCGGCGTGGACCTGGAGCGTGCTGCGCAACCGCCGCGACTCCAGGTCCGCCGCCTGACTTCCTCCCGCGGTGTCAGTGCCCCTGGGCCTTGAACCGCTCGATCGAGCGCTGGATCTCGGCCTCCGCGTCGGCGCGGCCGACGAAGTC
>NZ_JBYCLC010000149.1:0-2119 GCF_057473685.1 Mycobacterium sp. TH-M116
CTGTCCGGTTTCAAGGCGGTGCGATCGCGCCGCCACCGTCTCGATCAGGTGTTCGGATGGCCAGCCTTCGGTGATCTCGGCGGGCAGGTGCTCGATGCCTGAGCGGACGCGCGTTGCGAGTTCGTCGAGCGCCTGCTCGGCTGCGCGAGCGGGCAGGCCCATGGCCTTCGCCTCGTCGAGAAGCGCCTGTCGATCCACCGTGGCAAGCGACTGCTGCGCACCGATCTTGGTGCCCATAGTTCCCGACAGCTCGGAGTATTCCAGCGTGGACAGCGAATCGTAAAGGGGCGCAACCTTAACCACTCCGTTGTGGAGCATCAGTGAGTAGTTCTTGCCGTGGCCGTCTTCGTCGCCGACGATCGCGCGAAACACGACTTGCTTGTAGATGTCCGTCATTTCCCGCTGCGGGGAGTCGGCGAATTCTCGAAGCACGCGGGCCATGCGTTCGGAGGGCCGACCGATCAGGTACTTGTCTTTCGGGCGAAGCCCGACGGCCTGGCACATGTCCTCCTGGTGTACGCGGTGGATTGTTCCGTCGCTTGCGACATTGCGGTCGTAGCGTTCGGCGACGAGCGTGGTCGCATCGCCGATCCGCTCGACCCACGCTGCGTTAACCGACAGGCCGCACGACCGAGACAGGGCCAGCACCAGTGCCTCGTTCTCCGCGCTGTGGGGCCACACGGTGGTGGGCTTGAGGATATGCGTCGAGGGGTATCCTTCGACCGGCATGCACCACCGCCCGTTCACGCGGGTCAGCAGCAGTTTGTCCTGCGCGCCCCCCAGTGACATCCGGATACCCCTGGCGGGGTCGGCACCCAGAGGTCTCGTGGGCAGATTCCGGATGAGGTCGCCAAGTTCCTCCTCGCTCAGCGGAGAAGACGGGTGACCCTCGGTCGGCAACCCTTCTCCGGCAGGCACCACGACAACCGCCCCAGCGCATTCGCGCCCGTATTCGGCAAGAACGGCCATGGCATCTGAAGGGGTTGCTGGAGCGCCGGCCAGATCGAGTTCTACGCCGCGCAGCCGTGCGGCGGCGTGCTGCAACGCGCGACCTTCCGGAAGCAAGCCTTCCAGGAAGGATCGTGAAACCGAAGGTGCGCTCGGTCCCGGGACCGAGGGCAGGGAGCAGGACAGGATTGGCGCGCCGCCGCCGTAGCCGAGGCGCACCTCGTCGGTGTACTCGATCACGAGCTTGCGTCCCCCGGATTTCGGGGTGACTCGCGCTGTGAGTACTCCGTGCAGCCAAATATCCAGGCTCATCGGGCTTTCCAGCCTTGGCGAGGGCGGACCACCAGTTCGAGGTCAAGCGCGGCGAGCGTGTCGAACAGCTTCTCGATGGCCTTGGTGGCGTCGCCGGTTTCGAGTTGGGCGATGGAGAATCGGTTGGTTCGGGATCGCTCGGCAAGTTCGCTCTGAGTCAGGCCCTGAGCCTGGCGCTCAGCTCGCAGCGCACGCCCCAGCGCGGACGCTGAGCGTGCCGTCATCTCGCGACCGGCGGATGTTGTCATTTGAGCACATTAGCCTGGTCGGATCTCGGTGGCAAGAAATCACCACATTGAAGCCTAGCAGGACGGATGGTGATATTTCCTCACATTGTGTCGTCGTGCGATCTCATGTCAGGTCCAGTGCCGCTACAACCAGTCCGGCGACGGCGAGCGCCCGGTACAGCGCGAGTAGAGGCCCGGACAGTTCGGCAGATCCGGAACGGCGGTCTTTTTCCGGCGAGCGCGCCCCGAATCTGTCGGTGGGATTCTCTACGCTTTCGGAGATGGACTATCCGGCGATCGATGCGCTGCGGGAACGCCACCCCGCGTGGCGACTGCTGCGCGCCGGCAACTCCACCCTGATCCTGGCCTTCCTCGGGGAATTTTTTGTCGAAAGTAACCGCGGTGCCTGCCCGGCAAGCGTGGTCGCCGCGGAGTTGGACGACCACCTCCACGCGCTGAACGCCGAAGTGACCGGCGAGGACGGCTTCGAACGCTTTCCGAAGGACGCGCGGTCCTACTTGGAGGACTGGGCTGCCACCGACGCCGCGTATCTGCGGCGGTTCTATCCGCCCGGCGACGACGAAGTGCACTACGAGGTCACCCCGGCGTTCGAGAAGGCCTACGCGTGGGTG
>NZ_JBYCLC010000150.1:0-10675 GCF_057473685.1 Mycobacterium sp. TH-M116
AAGGGGTCGATGGCCGGCCCCGTGGAGGAGTACGCCGACCAGGCCGCCAACGCGTCGCTGATCGCCGCGGCGACCGCGTTGCTGGCCGGCGGTGGCACCGAGGACGCCGCGGGCGCCCTACTGGCCGGGGTGCCAAGGGCCGCTCACATGGGTCGCCAGACGTTCGCCGCCGTGCTGGGCCGCGGCCTGGCCAACGCCGGGCAACTGATCCTCGACCCCGGGGCCCTGCGCCGCCTGGATCGGGTCAAGATCGTCCTCATCGACGGGGCGGCCCTGCGCGGCGACCACCGCGCCGTGTTGCGGGCGCACGGGGACATGCCCGGCTGGGACGACGACCGCGTCTATGAGGTCGCCGACGCACTGCTACACGCGGAGCAGCCGCCCGAGCCCGACCCCGACGAGTTACCGGCCACCGGGGCGCGGCTGCGCCGGGTGCCCACGCAGGGCCCGTCGGCGGCGCCGGCACAGGGCCTCGAACATGCCGACCTCGTCGTCGACGGCGAGGTCGTGGGCAGCGTCGACGTGGGCTGGGAGGTCGATCCCTTCGCGATCCCGCTGCTGCAGACCGCGCACCGCACCGGCGCCCGGGTGGTGCTGCGCCACGTCGCGGGCACCGAGGACCTCACGGCCAGCGTCGCGGTGACCCACCCGCCGGGGACGCCGTTGTTGACATTGGTGCGCGACCTGCGGAGCGACCGCGGCCCGGTGTTGCTGATCACCGCGCTGCACCCGGATTTCGCCTCGACCGACACGCTGGCCGCGCTGGCCGTCGCCGACGTCGGCGTGGCGCTCGACGATCCCCACGCCGCGACACCGTGGACCGCGGACATCATCACCGGCACCGATTTGGCTGCGGCGGTGCGGATCCTGTCCGCGTTGCCGACCGCCCGCGAGGCCACCGAGTCGTCGGTGCGCCTCGCCAAGGGCGGCAGCACGCTGGCCGGGCTGCTGTTGGTGACCGGCGATCCGCAGGCCACCACCAACCCGCTGGCCCTGCAGCGCTGGCTCAACCCGGTCAACGCCGCCGCGGCGGCCGCGTTGGTGCAGGGGGCGTTTTCGGCCACCCGGGTGCTCCGCCAGCCTGTGCCCACTCCCCAACCGTTGACCGCCTGGCATGCACTGGACCCAGAGATCGTCTACTCCCGGCTGTCCAGCCGCACCCACCCGTTGGCCGTCGAGCCCGGCATCGCACCGTGGCAACGTGTTCTCGAAGACCTGTCCTACAACCCGGCGCTGGCGCCACTGCGGGCGCCGGCGGCCCGGCTGGGCCGGCTGCTGTCGGCCACCCGGGCCGAGCTCGCCGACCCGCTGACGCCGATCCTGGCGGTGGGTGCAGCGGCCTCGGCGATCGTCGGCAGCAACATCGACGCGCTGCTGGTGGCGGGCGTGATGACCGCCAACGCGATCGTCGGCGGGACGCAACGGTTGCGGGCTGAGGCGGCCGTGGCCGAGCTGTTCGCCGAACAGGACCAGCTCGCGCGCCGCGTCGTTCTTCCCACGATGGCGACGTCGCAGCGGCGGCTGGAGGCGGCGCGCTCCGCGCCGCGAACGGCGACGGTGAGCGCCAAGTCGCTGCGCCCGGGCGACGTCATCGACCTGGTGGCGCCGGAGGTGGTGCCGGCGGATGCGCGCCTGCTGGTCGCCGAGGACCTCGAGGTCGACGAGTCCTTCCTCACGGGGGAGTCGCTGCCGGTCGACAAGCAGGTCGAGCCCGTCGCCGTCACCGATCCCGACCGGGCCAGCATGCTCTTCGAGGGCAGCACCATCGTCGCCGGACGCGCGCGGGCGATCGTGGTGGCCACCGGAGCCGGTACCGCGGCGCAGCGCGCGATCTCGGCCATCGCCGATGTCGAGTCGGCGGCCGGGGTGCAGGCCCGGTTGCGGGAGTTGACCAGCAAGGTGTTGCCGCTCACGCTGGCGGGCGGCGCGGCGGTGACCGGGTTGGCCTTGGCGCACAAGGGATCGCTGCGTCAATCGGTCGCCGACGGCGTCGCCATCGCGGTGGCTGCGGTCCCCGAGGGCCTGCCGCTGGTGGCCACCCTCGCCCAACTCGCCGCCGCCCAGCGGTTGTCCAGGCGCGGAGCGCTGGTGCGCACGCCGCGCGCCGTCGAAGCCCTGGGGCGGGTCCAGACGGTGTGCTTCGACAAGACCGGAACGCTCACCGAAAACCATTTGCGGGTGGTGTGCGCCGTCCCGCACGAAACCGACGTCGACGGTGAGTTGCCCGCGACGACGGACCCGCGGGCCAGTGCGGTGCTGAGCGCGGCCGCGCGCAGCAGCACGCAGCCGCAGAACGGGCAGGGACACGCGCACGCCACCGACGAGGCCATCCTCACCGCCGCGAGTTCCCGCAACGGTCAAAGCGGTTTGGGATGGACGCTGCACGCCGAAGTGCCGTTCGAGTCGAGTCGCGGGTACGCCGCCGCGATCGGCACCATCGGCGCCGACGAACACCCGGCGCTGGTGGTCAAGGGCGCTCCAGAAAAGATCCTGCCGCGCTGCCGGTTCGCCGATGCAGAAGCCGGCCGCGACCATGCCGAGGCGTTGGTGTTGCGTCTGGCCGAACAGGGTCTGCGCGTGCTGGCGGTGGCGCAACGCCGTTGGGAGCACGGGCTGTCCGAGGACGACACCGACGCCGACGCCGTCGATGCCGCCGCGTACGACCTCCAGGTGATCGGCTATGTGGGTCTGGCCGACACCGCGCGGGAGTCGGCGCGGCCGTTGATCGAGGCGCTGATCGACGCCCGCCGCCGGGTGGTGCTGATCACCGGCGACCATCCGGTGACCGCCCGGGCGATCGCCCGCCAGTTGGGGCTGCCGTCGAACGCGCGGGAGATCACCGGCGCCGAACTCGCCGCCCTCGACCACGACGCCCGCGCCAGGCTGGTCGCCGACGTCCAGGTGTTCGCCCGCGTCAGCCCCGAACAGAAGGTCCAGATCGTCTCGGCGCTGCAGGCCTGCGGTCAGGTCACCGCGATGGTCGGGGACGGCGCCAACGACGCCGCCGCCATCCGGATGGCCGATGTGGGCATCGGGGTGAGCGGTCGGGGATCCTCGGCCGCCCGGGGGGCCGCCGACATCGTGTTGACCGAAGACGACCTGGGCGTGTTGCTCGACGCACTGGTCGAGGGGCGCGGCATGTGGGGCGGAGTCCGGGACGCGGTGGGCATCCTCGTCGGCGGCAACGTGGGTGAGGTCCTGTTCACCATCATCGGCACGGCGCTGGGCACGGGGCGGGCGCCGGTGGGCACCCGGCAGCTGTTGCTGGTGAACCTGCTGACCGACATGTTCCCCGCGCTCGCGGTGGCCGTCACCCCGCAGTACCCCCAGCCGGACCCCCACTCCGAAGAAGCCGACGACGCGACCGGCAACGGGGCCGACACCGACGCCGACGAACTCCATCGCGCGTTCCAGCGGGCCGCCCTTGCGGGCCCGGCGCCGTCGCTCGACGCGCCGCTGCTGCGCCAGATCGTCACCCGTGGCGCCGTCACCGCGGCCGGAGCGACGGCCGCCTGGGGCATCGGACGCTACACCTTCGGAACCGAAAGACGCACGGCCACCATGGGTTTGACTGCACTGGTGACGACGCAACTGGCGCAGACCCTGTTGACGCGCCGGCACAGCCCCCTGGTGCTGGGCACAGCGTTGGGCAGCGCCGCGGTCCTGGTGGCGATCGTGCAAACACCCGGTGTCAGCCACTTCTTCGGCTGCACCCCGCTGGGGCCGGTGGCCTGGAGCGGCGTCATCGGCGCCACGGCGGGGGCCACCGCCGTCTCGGTGCTGGCCCCCAACTGGCTTGCCAAGCGCGTCGCGGCGATCGAGCCCAAGGCTACCGAGATCGCCGCACAGATTCCGGGCGTCTGGAACGGCAGCCCGAAACCCGAATAGGCGCAATCATCACGCCGGTGAGCGGCGCCTCCCCTGGGCGGCGGGTTCCTCGCTGTCGGCCTGCCCGCGCTCGTCGCGCCCGGCGCCGTCGAGGAAGGTCAACGTCGCCTTTGCGTCGGCCTCGTACATACCGAAACGGCTGAGCGAATCGGCTAGGACCGGCTACGTGAAGAGGATCTGACCGCCCGCTGCCAACTGGTAGAAATCACCGACCGTGATGATCTGGTCCTTCACCGGGTCGATGAAGTCATCGGGGCCGAAACCGAAGAGGTCCACCGAGGCCTTGCAGCCATACAGGCCGGCACCGGTATCGGCGATCATCTCGACGAATTCGGGCACCGGCGGGATGTCCAGCTTGTCCATCCGGTCGGTCATCTGGCGCGTCAACAACCAGGACATCCCCGGCAATCCCCCGATCCAGGTGGGGACGTGCAGGCCCGGGTTGCCGACGGTGGCGATCTTGATGCCCTTCTGCCGGTTCTTGTGGATCGCGTCGAGGCCGAAGAACGTGAAGAACAGGTTCGCTTCCATCCCTTCGGCGCGGGCGCCGTTGGCCATGATCAGACCGGGGTAGATACCTTCCAGAGACCCCTGGGAGATGATGATGGAGACTTTTTCGATCGGGTTGTCCATGTGATGCGCCGTTCTTCTTAAATGCAACCGATGGGTTTGGGAATACCGGCGATTCGCGCGGCCACTTTCGCGGGTCCCTTCGGGAACAGCTGGTAGAGATCCTTGATGCTGACGCCGGAGCTTTTGCTGAGCGCACGCACCGACGGCCCGCTGCCGGTCTGCTCGTATTCGTGGCGCATCTGTTTGACAACCTGCCAATGCTGGTCGTTGAGCGCCGGAACGCCCCATTCCTGGGCGATCTCGGGAGCCATGTCCGCGTTCCATTGCTGGGGATCGATGAAGAACCCTTCGTCGTTCACGGTCACTTCGGTTCCCGCGTAAACCTTTGTCGTCATGTCATGTCCTTCTCTTGTCGTGCAGTGGCTCTCATCGTGCGGTGGCTCTTATCGTGAAGCGGTCTCGAATCGTTTTCCGGTGCGCGGCATCCGGCTGCCGATGCCGGGGATGTCGCGGCCTGGGAGCAGCACATTCCAGTAGAGCCAGCGAAAGGCCAGCTTGCCCATGTGGTTGAGCCGGGATTCCCGGAGCAGGGGCAGCCCGACACCCAAGGGGAAGTGCCCGGGGAGCGGCTCGGTGTCGTAGTCGAAGTCGATGAGCAGTGCTTTGCGGTCCCCGCTTTCGATGAAGCAGTTCGTGTGACCGTCGAACTGCGCGTCCAGGGGCCGGCCGGCGAGGAACTGCGCGACGTTGTGGGTCAGCACATCGCCCTCGAAATGGGCGACCGACCCCGCCTTGGACGTCGGAACATTGGTCGCGTCGCCGATGGCGAAGATGTTCGGCCGCACCGTCGACTGCAGGGTCCGCTGATCGGTCAGCACAAAGTTCAACTCGTCGCCAAGGCCTGAGGAACGGCCGACGAAGTCGGCCCCACCGTGCAGCGGACAGACGACCGCCAGATCGAAGGGGACCGTGCGTTCGTCGTAGGAGATCAGCCGGCCCGCGTCGCCGTCGACCTGTCCGGTGTTGAACTCGGTGACCAGTTCGATGCCTTTTTGCTGTAGCAGGCTGCCGAGTTCGCGGGCAGCCACCGGCTTGGTGAACGCGCCGTCCAGCGGTGTCACGTAGATCAGCTCAACTCGGTCGCGAATGCCCCGGCGCCGGAAGTACGCGTCGGCGAGAAAACAGAACTCCAGCGGCGCGACCGGGCATTTGATCGGCATGTCGACAACGTTCAGCACGAGCCGGCCATGGTCGAATGCCGACAGCGCGCGTTCCAGCGCCGACGCGCCTTCGAGGTTGTAAAACGAGAAGACGTTCCGCATCCAGCCGGGACCGGTCATGCCCTCGGTCTCCTCGGGCATCAGCCTGGCACCGGTCGCGATGACCAGTACGTCGTAATCCAGCACGACGCCGTCGGTCAGGTGGACCTGGTCGCCGTCGACGTCGACGCGGTCGATATCGCACTGGAGATAACGGATCCCGGAATGGAGCTGGCGTTTGCGGGATTTCACGATCTCGTCGGGACTGATCAAACCGAACGGCACAAACAGCAAGCCGGGCTGGTAGACGTGCGTGTCGTCGCGATCCACGACCGTGATGTCAGCGTCAGGGACCGTCCGGTGCAACCGGTTCGCCGTCAATGTGCCGCCCGTTCCACCGCCGAGAATGACAATGCGCTTGTTCACGCTTGCGAGGATGCCCCATCACCGGCCTGAACCGCAGAGTCTTTGGTCCCCGGCACCGCTGCGCAAGGTCCCTGCTACTCCTCACGGGAGCGGCGGGCGATGAAGGCACGCCGCACCGTACGATCGGGCGCCTGATCCCGCGAGAGCGGCGAATTCAGCCGGTCAGCTCCCGACGTACCACTTTGCCCGCCGGATTACGCGGAATGATGCTGACAAAGTTGATGTCCCTGGGCTGTTCGAAGCGGGAAACCCTGTCCTTCAAGTATTCTCGAATCGTCGGTGCGTCGATGCCGCTGCCCGGCCGCAGCACCACGAAAGCAGCCAACCGATGGCCGAAACGTTCGTCGGTAACCCCGACGACCGCATTGTCGGCGATGTCGGGGTGTTCGGCGAGAGCGTTCTGGACCGCGCGCGGATAGACGTTCTCTCCCCCGGAGATGATCATGTCGTCCTCGCGGCCGACGATGTAGAGCCGGCCCGCGTTGTCGAGGTACCCCATGTCGCCGGTGCCGGTCATGCCGTCGACGAAGGCTTTTGCGGGCCCGGCGTTCGAGCCCACCGCGGAGCCGGCGCCGGCCAGGTCGCCGCCGACGAAGACGCGGCCGGTGACGCGCGGCCCAACCGGCCGGTCGTGCTTGTCGAAGATGCGTACCGGGCAGCCCGCGACCGGCTTTCCGACGGTCTCGGGGGCGTCGCGCAGGTCGGTCGGCGTCGCCAGAGCGCCGATGCCGACCTCGGTGGAACCGTAGCCGTTGTAGAGGATGTCGCCGTAGGTGTCCATGAACCGCTGGCCGAGGGCGGGGTCGAGCCGGTCCCCGCTGGACATCACGACCCGTAGGTGCGGCACCGGGTTGCGCGCCCGCAGGCGTTCGGGCAGGTCGAGGATCCGTGCGAGCACCACCGGCACCGCGGTGAATGCGTCGGCGCGGTGCAGCGACGCTTGCGCCAGGGCGGACTCGGCGTCGAAGTGGCGTTGCGTGAGCACGGTGCCGCCCAGGCCCACCGTGATCATCACCATGCCGAGCCCCAGCCCGTGGAACATCGGCATCGCCACCGAGATTCGCGATCCCGTACGCAGTCGGGTGCGGTCCAGGAGTGTCACCCACACCCCCACTGCCGAGCGCAACTGCGGGGTGCGCGGCACGCCTTTGGGTGTGCCGGTGGTACCCGAGGTGAGCAGAACGATGCGCCCCGGTGCGGCGACCCGGGGCCGCGGGTCGCCGTCGTGGGCCGTGACCGTCGCCGGGTCGACGATGGCCACCGAGGGATCGGCGGCGCGCACCCGCTCGGTGAACTCGTCGTCGGCGACCATGACGGTGATCCGGTGACCGCTCAGCGTGGCCGCCAGCGCGTCGGTGCGGAACTCCGTGTTGACGGGCACCACGTCGGCACCGAGGAGGGCAGCGGCGAAAAAGCCCTCGACGAAGCCCCGCCCGTTGCGGCACATGACCCCGACGGCCCGGCCGGGTCCGGCGCCGGCGCCGGACAGCCGGCGCGCCAGCGCCTCGGCTCCCCGCTGCAGTTCGCGGTAACTGAGGGCGCCGTCGTCGTCGACGAGGGCGGACCGGTGCGGCCACCGGGCCACCGTGACCGCCAGCAGGGTGTAGGGGTTGGTACCGCCGCGCCCCGCCGCGCGCAGGAGCCGTACCCCGGTGGCCGGGGACAGCGGACTGAGCAGCCCGCAGGACAACAGCGCCCGGGCCGCGGTGGTGAGCAGGCCGTCGGTCGTCATCGCGTGGCTTCGCGGGCGGCGGCCTCGGTGGAGAACCGGCGACACCACAGTCGGGCCGCCTGGTCGGCGGGGCCGGCCAGCAGCACCGACGCGAGCTCGGCGGGCCACATCCAGGGCGGTTCGACCGTGCGCGGGCGTTCGATGACCGCCTTGGCGATCGTGTCGGCGGCCTCCTCCGCGGACAGGCCGGGCAGCCGGCCCAGGATCGGTGTGGGTTCGATCATCCTGGTGCGGACCAACGCGAAGTAGACCGAGGTGACGGTCACGCCGTCGGCGTGCAGTTCGGGCGAGACGCTGCGCAGCCAGCGATCGAAAGCTCCTTTGGAGGCCTGGTAGGCACCCCACTGCGGGCCGGGTACCACCCGCACGCCGACGCTGGAGACGTTCACGATGTGCCCGCTGCCGCCCTCGCGCATGGTCGGCAGCAACCCCAGCAGTAGCCAGATCGGTCCCAGGTAGTTGATGTCGACCGTGCGCTGGAAGTCGTGCGGCCGGTCGTACTGCTCGTGCAGCGAGCGGCGCAACGAGGTGCCGGCGTTGCTCACCACCACGTCGAGCGGCCCGTGGTCCTCGGTGATCTGCTTGGTCAGCACGCTGACCGCGGCCTCGTCGACAAGGTCGGTCGGGTAGGCAACCGCCTGTCCGCCGCCCGCGCTGATCGACGCCACGAGGTCGTCTAGCCGGTCGGCCGACCGGGCGACCACCAGCACCGTCGCACCGGCCGCGGCCAGCCTGCGCGCGGTCGCCTCGCCGATCCCGTACGACGCGCCGGTCACCAGGGCGGTCTTACCCGAAACGGCGCCGCGAAGACGGTCCGGGTCGGATATCCGCGGCGGGTTGGCCAGTCGGTCGGTAGCCGCGTGGAGGACCTGCGTTATCACGTTCACCTTTGACCGCCGCATCCGCTGGTGTGCTCGCCGAGAAATGGCTGTGCGTCAACCGTGCGCCTCGACATTCATATAGTTAGCAGATCATACGACGGCGCACGAGTCTTTCGGCGTCACTCACTCGCCGATGAAGCCCTTGTTGCGCATCAGGACGTCGGCCAGGAAACCGTCGTGCGGGATTTCGGGCGCCCCGTGGAAGGTCGGGTGGGCGCCGCGGTAGACGTTGCTGACGGTCGGCTCGCCGAGCAGGGTGTCGATCAGCGCGTCGTCGCCGGTGAACGCGGTGACGACCAGGGAATGCCGCAGCGGTGCGACGCCGGCCCCGTGGGACCACGGCGACACCCATACGCACGGGAACGGCAGTTCGGTGTTGAGCGTGTCGGTGAGCCGACCCGAGCCGGGTCCGTCCAGCAGGTGCACAGCCGGGCGCAGTGCGGCGCACCCGTCACCCACCTCGGCCACGATCCGGTCGGCACCCAGCAGCGGGATGGTGCCGGCGGCCTTCGCCGCCAGGTGGCTCGCCAGCGCGTGCGCCTTAGCGAGCGGCTGGGTGGGCAGGATGGCCCGCTCGTCGGCGCCGGGCAGGGGCTCGATCGTGGCCAGCCGTTCGGCGATCGCCGCGGCCAGCGGGGCGGGGTCGCCCTCGAAGAGCACCGCGGTGGTGTTGACGCAGGCCATGCCGCCCAGGTTGGCGATCGAGTCGACGACGACGTCGAGGTGGTCGCGCCAGTCGCGGTCGGCGGTGATCAGGATCTTGGCGCGCCCCGGCCCGTGCACCACCACCCTGGGGTCGGCGGCGTACTTGTCGACGACGTCCTGGCCGCCGTAGACCACCGCGACGTCGGCCGCGCGGATCAGCTCGTCCGCGCCGCCGTGCCCGGTCGGCAGGTAGGCGGCATCCTCGTTCCGAAACCCCGCCTGGCGCAGCGCATTAACCAGCCGATGCGCGGTCAGCGGCTCGCGTCGCGACGGGCGCACCGCCACCCGGTAGCCCAGCGCGAGCGCCTGGGGCCACACGCCGTGCACGCCGGGGCCGTTGCCGGCGGCGTGCACGGCGAGCACCTCCCCGCGCCGCACCCACATCGCACCGCCGCGCCGGGCCCGCTCCTCGCGCCAGTCCGTCGCCGCGCCGACGGGCCGGGCCGGGCGCACCGCGGCGAACGCTCCGGCGACCGCGTCGGCCACACCGCGCGCACCGGCCCGGGTGACCGCGATCGGTAGGCCCGAAATCCGGCTCGCCGCAGCGACATAGGCCTCGAAATCCAGTCCCGCGATGGTCGCGGTGGCGAAGACGCCGGCCGCCGCGGCCAGGGCGGCTTCCCGCTGTTCAACCGGCAACGGCCGAACCTTGCGCTGCGCGTCGACCGTCCGTGACACATACAGCGGCGGAACGACGCTCAGCTCGAGCACCGCGTCGCCGGCCGTGCTCAGGACGACTTCGCGGGTGCGGGTGCGGTACTCCCCCTGGGGGCCGAGCGCGTCGATGTGCACGACATCGCCTTTCAGTACACGCCTTCGATGACGGTCTCGCCCTCGAAAGCGCCCACCGGCCGCACTGCGCTGAGCGAGTCGCCGACCTGACCCGCTGGTCCCGGCAGGCGGATGGCCAGGTCGCGTTCCAGGTTGTTCGGGATGAACATTCCCTTGCTGACGTGGTTCATCACGACGCGGCCGAGTTGGCCGTGGGGGACTTCCTCGCCGGTGTCGGGGTCGACGACCCGGAACACGACGTAGGGTCCCCGCGGGTCGAAGACGAACGTCCCGTCGTCCACGGTCCTGGTGACCGCCTGGGACAGCACCATGGTGCTGCCGAAGGCCATCGTGATGGTCGTGGCCGGGAAGATGTCGCGCAGCAGGTCCAGGGTGTCGGCGTCGACGTGCGCGCCGCTGAGCAACAGGTAGCGGATCTT
>NZ_JBYCLC010000151.1:0-30887 GCF_057473685.1 Mycobacterium sp. TH-M116
TCGGCGCGCTGCCCGGGATCCAGCGACGCGATGAACGCCTGCGGGTGCACCAGCGCCACCAGCCCGGAGACGTGCCCGAAGCCCAGGCTGGTCAGCAGCCCCGCCTTGAGCGCGAACCTCTCACCGAGCCGCAGCGTGTCGCGCACCCACACGAAGTGCGCGGAGCCGGCCAGTTCCTCGTCGACGCAGTCCAGGCTGCGGTTGGGCGGGATCACCCCGTCGCGCAGCATCTGGCACAGGCCCATCATCTGGAACACGGCCGCGCCGCCCTTGGCGTGCCCGGTCAGGCTCTTCTGCGACACGACGAACAGCGGGGCGCCCGGTGAGCGGCCCAGCGAGTCCGCCAGCCGCTCGTGCAGCTCGGTCTCGTTGGGGTCGTTGGCCAGCGTCGAGGTGTCGTGTTTGGAGATCACCGCGACGTCGTCGGCACCCACACCGAGCTTGGCCAGCGCCCGGGCCAGCGGCGAGTCCTTGCCGCCGCGGCCCGCGCCCAGCGCGCCCAGCCCCGGCGCCGGGATCGAGGTGTGCACACCGTCGCCGAACGACTGCGCGTAGGCCACCACCGCCAGTACCGGCAGCCCCATCTTCAGGGCCAGATCGCCGCGGGCCAGCAGGATGGTTCCGCCGCCCTGGGCTTCCACGAAGCCCAATCGCCGCCGGTCGTTGGGGCGGGAGAACTTCGAGTCGGCGATGCCGCGGGCGCGCATCATCGCGGTGTCGGCGGTAGCCGCCATGTCACCGAAGCCGATGACGGCCTCCAACGTCAGGTCGTCCAACCCGCCGGTCACCACCAGTTCGGCCTTGCCCAGCCGGATCTTGTCGACGCCCTCCTCGACCGAAACCGCGGCCGTTGCGCACGCGGCCACCGGATGGATCATCGCGCCGTAACTGCCGACATAGGACTGAACCACGTGTGCGGCAACAACATTCGGCAGCACTTCCTGCAAGATGTCGTTGGGTTTGCTGCGGCCCAGCAGATTGCCGTGGTACATGGTCTGCATCGACGTCATGCCGCCCATGCCGGTGCCCTGGGTGCTGGCCACCAGGCTGGGGTGCACGTAGCGCATGACTTCGGCCGGAGTGAACCCGGCGCTCAGGAACGCGTCGACGGTTGCGACGATGTTCCACAGCGCCACCCGGTCGATGGAACTGGCCATGTCGGGGCTGATCCCCCACACCGTCGGATCGAAGCCGGTCGGGATCTGCGCGCCGACGGTCCGCGACAGCTTGGTCTTTCGCGGGACCCGAATCTCGGTGCCCGCCTTGCGGATCACCTGCCAGTCGGTGGAGTCGGGAACGGGCCGGACGACCGTGTGCTCGGGGTCGTACTCGGCGAAGGCGCGCGCGTCGGTCTCCGAGGACACGACGAACGAGAAGTCCTTGTCCAGGAACACCGACACCAGCAGCGGCGAGGCGTGGTCGGGGTCGATCGCGCCGTCGTCGATGAACTCGCGGATGCCGCAGCGCTGTACGACGGTGTCGTGGTAGCGCTCGACGAGTTCGGCCTCGTCGACCAGCTCCCCGGATTGGGTGTCGTACCACCCCGGTTGGGGGTCGTCTTCCCAGCGGATCAAGCCCGTCGTCCAGGCCAGTTCGAGGACGCCGGCCGCCGACAGCTCGCCCTCCACCTCCATCTCGAAGCGGGTGCGCGAGGAGCCGTACGGGCCCAACTCGGCGCCGCCGACGATCACCACCAGGTCGGCCGGGTCGACGTCGAGGTCGTCCCAGTCCGGGGGTGGCGCCGGGGTGAATCCGCGCGGCGGGGACGGCAGCGCGGCAATGATGGGCGCGGCCTCGTCGGTCTCGGCCTCCTCGGACGGCGCGGCCTGCGCGCGCGCCTTGGCGGCCAGCTCGGCCATGTCCAGCTCCGCCTCGCCGAGCCCGCCGGTCAGATCGACGTTCATCGGCGAATGCGCAGCAGCCACCTTGGATTCCACGTCGCACAGGTCCAGCAGCATCGCGGCCATCTCGTCGGTCGAGTAGGTGGTGACGCCGGCCTCCTCGACCGCGCTGACGATGGCGTCGTTGTGGCCCATCAGTCCGGTGCCACGGGTCCAGCCGATCAGCGCGTGCGCCAGGCTGACGCGCTGCGACCACGACGACTCCGCGTGCCACCGCGACACCACGGCGTCCAGCGCGGACTTGGCTTCGCCGTAGGCGCCGTCGCCGCCGAACATGCCGCGGTTGGGTGAGCCGGGCAGCACCACGTGCAGCCGCGACGCGATGTCACGCTCGGCGCCGATCTTCGACAGCCCGCCGATCAGCCGCTGCACCGCCCACAGCAGCACCTTCATCTCCATCTCCGAGCGTGCACCGGCCTCGGACAGGTCACCGGCCACCCGCGGCGCCGCGAACGGGAACAGCAGCGTCGGGGTCTGCGCGTCCTTGACGTGAATAGACTGCGGCCCAAGGCTTTCGGTCTGCTCCGTGCCGACCCATTCGACCAGCGCGTCGATGTCGGCGTAGGACCCCATGTTGGCCGCGACCACCCACAGCGCCGCCCCGTAGCGAGCGTGGTCGCGGTAGAGCCCGCGGTAGAACGCCAGCCGTTCCTCGTCGAGTCTGGACGTCGTCGCGATGACGGTGGCACCGCCGTCGAGCAGGCGCGCGGTCACCGACGCGGCGATCGACCCCTTCGACGCGCCGGTGACCACGGCGACTTCACCGCTGTAGCGGCCCGGCTCGGGGTTCTCGGCGCCGGCGGCGATGCGGCCGTACAGCGCCGCGTGGATCTGACGCCCGGCGGCCAGCGCCTTGCC
Organism: Mycobacterium sp. TH-M116; assembly: GCF_057473685.1. Lineage (NCBI taxonomy): Bacteria > Bacillati > Actinomycetota > Actinomycetes > Mycobacteriales > Mycobacteriaceae > Mycobacterium > Mycobacterium sp. TH-M116. The sequence goes on from NZ_JBYCLC010000151.1 coordinate 2,760, forward strand.
CTGCCACCAGGTGGCCTGGGTGGCGACGACATGTCCGGCGCCCTCGAACCTTTCCGACAGGCGCGGCCAGTTCGCGTCGACCTCGGCCTCGTCGGCCAGCCACAGCTTGACCAGATCCTCACGCGCGCCGGCCCAGCGGTCGTCGAAGACGACGGCCTTGCGGGCGTCGAACACCGGGGTCACCAGACGCGGCCAGTCCGCGCCCAGTTCGGCGGTGACGAGGTCGATGAGGTCGGCGTCGGTGGCGGCCGGCATCGCGCTGACCGGCTCGTCGTGGCCCAACTGGCCCAGCACCAGACGGGCCGCCGCGGCCAGCACGCCGTCGCGGCCGGTGATCTGCTCGGTGAACTCGCCCAGCGCGGCTGCGTCGACGGTCGCCCCGCCACCACCGCCGGCCGACGGCAGCGCGACCGCAAGGCCCCGACGCGCGGCAACGGCCGCGACCGCGGCGTCGATCACCTTGTCGACCGCGACGGCGTCGACCAAGGCACCCTCGTGCAGGTGACCCATGGCACCGCCGCGGACGCTGGTGCCCTCACGGGTGCCCAGCGCGACCTCGACCGTGACGTGCTTGGCCCAGCCATCGCCGAGCTCCCAGGTCTTCGTGACCCGCTCGGCGATCGCGCCCGGCCGCTTGCCCGCGGGCCCCAGAATCGTCCGCAGCTGGTCGTTGATCGCATCGGAGAGTACCGGGCCATAGGGCTTGTAGGTGCGCGCCAACTTGGTCACCTGCGCGCGCAACCCCGCCAGGTCGGCCTCGGCGGCACCGTCGATGGCCCCCAGGTTGAGCTCCGAACCCAGGTCCACCAGCAGCTGGTTGCGCCGCGACGACGCCCCGTCGGTGATGGACTCGATGGAGTCGAGCTCCTCGATCTGGTCGATGCGCATCTTGGCCGACAGCGCAATCAGCGCCAGCGTGGCATCGGCGGCGTCGAACACGATGTCGTCCGGGCGGACTCCGCCCGAGGGCGCGCGCGGCGGCACTGCGGGGGCCGCCGGTGCCGCGTCCGCGGCCACCGCGGGCTCGGTCACCGGCTCCGGCACGTCGTCGGGCTCCGGTTCGGGGTCGGTGTCGGTGGCGAACAGCACCGCGGCGTCACGCTCGGCGTTGAGCACTTCGACTGTGCTGTGCGCGTATTCGGACAGCTTGAGGGTGTTGGCGGCCAGGCCGGCGACGGTCGGCGCGGACTTCACGCCGATCTCGACGAATCGCTCGACACCAAGGCCACCGGCGGCTTCTTCGGTGAACAGCAGGTCCTGCGTCTCGATCCAGCGGACCGGGCTGGCGAACTGCCATGCCAGCAGCTCGATGACGATCTTGCGAGCCAACTCGCGCGGCTTCTCGTTACGCCAGGTGTCGTAGTCGGCAAGGATCTCGTCGAGCGGCTCGGCGGGCACCAGATCGCGGATCTCCTGCACGAAATCGCGATCGAGCGTGAACGGCCGGGGCACCAGGTTGGGGATGTAACGCCCGATGATCACGTCGGGATCTGTGTCCCGGGGCATGACCCGCTCCAGCGAGCGGCGGAAGTCGGCCACCCCGACCCGCAGCACCCGGGAGTGGAACGGCACGTCGATGCCGGGTACCAGAATGAACGACCGCTTGCCGCCGGTGATCTCGCGGCGCCGCTCCACCTCGGCCTCCAGCGCCTCGAGGCCGCGCACGGTGCCGGCGATCGCGTACTGCGAGCCGCGCAGGTTGAAGTTGACGATCTCGAGAAACTCACCGGTATTCGCCGCAATATCAGCGACGAACGCGCGCACCTCGTCGTCGGGCAGGTCGATCTGGGAGGGCCGGATGGCCGCCAACCGGTAGTTGGAGCGGCCCAGCTCATCGCGCGGCACGATGTCGTGCATCTTCGAGCCGCGATGAAACACCATCTCCAGCAACGCTTCCAGCTCGTAGACGCCAGTGACGCAGGCCAGCGCGGTGTACTCGCCGACGGAGTGGCCGCAGGCGATCGCGCCCTCGACGAAAGCGCCCTGCTCACGCATCTCGGCCACCTGCGCGGTGGCCACCGTCGCCATGGCGACCTGGGTGAACTGCGTCAGGTACAGCACCCCGTCGGGGTGGTGGTAGTGCACGCCGCTGGCGATGATGCTGGTCGGGTTGTCGCGCACCAGACTCAGCACCGAGAAGCCCAGGACGTCGCGGGTGAACTTGTCGGCCTTGTCCCACACCGCGCGGGCCGCTTTGGAGCGAGCCCGGACTTCCATGCCCATTCCCTTGTGCTGGACGCCCTGGCCGGGGAACGCGTAGACCGTCCTGGGGGCGGCCAGTCGTGCGGTCGCAGACATCACCAGATCCGAGCCGATGCGGGCGGCGACCTCCACGATCTCGGCGCCCTGGTCGATGCCGACGCGGTCGACGCGGAAGTCGACCGCGTCGCCGGGGCGGACCATGCCCAGGAAGCGCGCGGTCCAGCCGAGGAGCCGAGCCGGCGGACGGGCCTGCCCGTCGGTGGCAGTCACCGCGTGCTGCGCGGCGGCTGACAGCCACATGCCGTGCACGATGGGCCCACCTTCACCGTCAGGTCCCGCCAGCCCCGCGAGCAGCGCGGCAGCACGGTCGGTGTGGATGGGGTTGTGGTCGCCGGACACCATCGCGAACGGGCGCATGTCGATCGGCGCGCTCAGCGTGACGTCGCGCCGCCGCCGGCGCGGCGTGTCGGTGGCGTTCTCCGACACCGCGCCACCGGCCCGGGCCGGGTCGGTGAGTTCGCCGGCCCCGGTGCGCCCGAGGATCGCGAACCGCTCCTCGAGGTGGGCGATCGGGGCGCCGTCGGCTCCGGCGATGGTGACCGAGACCGGGACGACGCGCCCCATGTCGGTGTCGGCGGCCGTTGACGCCGTCGCGGTGACCATCAGTCGAGCCGGGGTCGCGGGCAGCGAACCGACCACACGGACGGCGTGGTCCAGGTGCACCAGGCTCAGCAGCCCCTCGACAACGGGGACACCGGCGTCGGTCACTGCGGCGCCGATCACCGCGAAAACTGCCGGCCAGCAAGGCCCCACCAGCGCGTCGGGCACGGTCGTGAGGCTGGGCGCCAGCGGCTCACCGAAGGTCGCCGTGACCCCGGTGTGGTCGGCGACCCGCTCGGGGTCCCAGTCCACCTGCACCGTGGCCGTGCCGTCGACAACGGAGGGCAAGAACTCCGGCCCGTCCACGCCGGCGGCGATCGCCAGCACCGCACGCATGGCCTGGCTGGCGTCAGCCGTGGACACCACCGGGGCACCACCGTCAACAGTGTTGGCGGGCAACGTGAATGGGATGTCAACCCAGACGCCGGACACCGGGACGCTCAGCACAACCCGCCCGGCGCCGTCCGGCTGCAGCCGGGCTCCGGTGGAGGAGTTGGTGGCGCAGCGGCTCTCGGGCCCGTCGTGCACCTGCCAGTCGCATGGCTCGGCGATGCGGTGCACCGGGTTGGCGACGATGCGCCCGGCCCACAGCACGTCCGGCGCGTCCAGGACGGTGGCCAGCGGACCGGTCACGTCGGGGCGGCCCAGCCGGCGCGACGTGACGGCCTGCGGCTCCGCACCCGCCGCAAGCATCTCGTCGACGGCGGCCTGCTCGAAGCGGTCCAGCAACTCCCCGACGGGCTCGTCCAGCCGGGTGATGCCGGCGACCGCCGCGATACCCGGGATGATGCACACCTGGTCGGCGTCATAGCGGGCGTCGTGCGCCTGCCACAGCGAGTCGCTGCGCCACCAGCGCCGCACGTCCTTGTCGATGACGGGGACGAAGTTGACCGGTTTGCCCGGTGTCTTGCACAGGGTGACGAAGAACGGTAGATCCGCCGGATGCAGCTGAACGGTGGCCGCGTCGGGGTAGCCGGCGAGCAGCAGGTCGATCGCCGACTCCGGGGTCTCCAGCAGCGCCGGGTCAGCGAACAAGGTCTCGATGGCGCCGTGATCCCGCGGATGCAGCCGCGCCTCGGCTCGCTGCAGCATCTGCTCGAACCGGTCACGCCAGGTGTCGGCCAGCCACGGGCTGCCCGGTGCGGCGGTGTCGGCGGTCGAGTCGCCGTCGCCGATCGCCAGCTCGACGTAGCGCCGCAGCCACTGCAGATAGGTCATGTCGGCGACGTCGCCGAAGTACGGCTTGGCGGTCTTGGCCATCGCCGCGATGATCTCGTCGCGCCGCTCGGCGACCGCCTCGGCGTCACCGGCGACCTCGTCGAGCAGCCGGCCGCAACGCGAGGCGCTGTTGTCGATCTCGTGGATGTCGGCACCGAGCTGGCTGCGGCTCGACGCCATGCCACCCTGGGCTTTGCCGGCGCTGATCCACTGGTCGGTGCCCTGGGTTTCCACCAGCATCCGCTTGACCGATGGCGACGTGGTGGCCTCGAGCGTCGCCATGGCCGCGGTCCCGACCAGGATGCCGTCGATCGGCATCGACGGGAAGCCGTAGGTCTGCGCCCAGCGCCCGGACAGGTAGTCGGCCGCGCGCTCGGGGGTGCCGATGCCGCCGCCGACGCAGACGGTGATGTTGGGACGCGACCGCAGCTCCGAGTAGGTGGCCAGCAGCAGGTCGTCGAGGTCCTCCCAGGAGTGGTGGCCGCCGGCGCGACCGCCCTCGATGTGCACGATCACCGGCTTGGTGGGCACCTCGGTCGCGATGCGGATGACCGAGCGGATTTGCTCGATCGTGCCGGGTTTGAACACGACATGGCTGATGCCGACGTCGCCCAGCTCGTCGATCAGCTCGACGGCTTCCTCGAGATCCGGGATGCCGGCGCTGATCACCAGACCGTCGATCGCCGCACCGGATTGGCGGGCCTTCTGCACCAGGCGCTTGCCTCCCACCTGCAGCTTCCACAGGTACGGGTCGAGGAAGAGCGCGTTGAACTGGTAGGTGCGGCCCGGTTCGAGCAGCCCGGCCAGCTCCTGCACGCGGTCGGCGAAGATCTCCTCGGTGACCTGCCCGCCGCCGGCGAGTTCGGCCCAGTGCCCCGCGTTGGCGGCGGCGGCCACGATCTTGGCGTCGACGGTGGTCGGGGTCATGCCCGCCAGCAGGATCGGCGACCGCCCGGTGAGCCGGGTGAACTTCGTGGACAGCTTGACGCGGCCGTCGGGAAGGCGCACCACGGTCGGGGCGTAGCCCGACCAGGCGCGGGCCACCTCGGGAACAGCCCCGACGGTGAACAGATTGCGCTGGCCGCCGCGGGTGGCCGCGGGCACGATGCCGATGCCCAGCCCCCGGATCACCGGCGCGGTCAGCCGGGTCAGGATGTCCCCGGGTCCCAAGTCGAGAATCCAGCGCGCTCCGGAGCCGTGCACCCGGGTGATCTCCTCGACCCAGTCGACGGGACTCACCAGGATCGCCTCGGTCAGTTGGCGGGCGAGCTCCACGTCAAGGCCGACCTTCTCGGCCCACGCACCGACGATGTCGATGCCGTCGGCCAGCCGCGGGGTGTGGAAGCCGACCTCGACCTGGACCGGGTCGAAGACCGGAGCGAACACGTCGCCGCCGCGGATTTTGTTCTTGCGGTCGGCTTCTTCCTTCTCCGAGATCTGGCGGCAGTAGAGCTCGAAGCGTGACAGTTGCTCGGGGGTGCCGGTGATGACGACGGTACGCCGGCCGTTGCGGATCGACAGCGCCGGCGGCTGCACGGTGCGGACGTCCCGCGCGAACTCGTCGAGCAGGCGTTGGATGCGCTCGGGGTCGGCGTTGCTGACCGACACCATGGGCGGGCGGTCGCCGAGCACGGAGATGCCGCGTCGCCGGGCGACCAGCGTGCCCGCCGCACCGATCAGCTGCGCCATGGCCAGCAGCTCGGCGTCTCGGGCGGCCCCGTCTTTCGAGGCCTTGAGGGCCTCGACGGCGAGCACGCCCTGGGAATGGCCCGCCAGGGCCAACGGCGGGGTGGCCGTCAAATCCATGCCCTGGCGCGCCAGGGCGCGCATGGCCGCGATCTGGGTGAGCAGCACCCCGGGGACCGAGACGGCCGCCGACGTCAGGTGCTTGTCCGCGGGAACCGCGTCCTCGGCCGCCAGCGCACGCACCCACTGCAACGGCTCGAAGCCGATCGGGCGCACCACGACCAGTTCCTTGGCCACCGGCTCGAGGAGCAGTTCCACCTCGCCGACCAGCGTCGCCAGCTCGGTCTCGATCCCGGCCGAGGACACCAGCTCCTCGAGCGTCTCCAGCCAGGCGCTGCCCTGGCCGCCGAACGCCACAGCGTACGGCTCCCCGGCCGTCAGGCGGTCGACCAGAGCATGGGCGGTGTACGAGCCGTGCCCGTCGCGGTCGGCGGGCAACTCCCCTCGCTTCGCTGGGGTGCCCCCGTCGTGCTCGTGGATCGTCACCTTGTACGTCTCCCCTGTATGCGTCTGCTATCGGTCTATCGGTCTATGGGTGTCTCATCGGTTCAGCGGGTCGGCACCCTGCGCGTCGTCGACGAGCCGGCCCCTGGCCGATCGGCGCGGCGGCCTACGTCGGCTGTAATAAGAGTGTCATAAGGGCCAGTGCCGTTTTTCGCAGCCGATTGGTTACTGGCGAGTTCTACGCACGGGTAACCGTGTCCTGGGTAACACCGGGTTGAACCAAGCGCACGGGCGCAACGAACAAACGTGCTGCATGCAGGTGGTTACGCTCGAGTAGCCATAACTTCGCTGTTCAAAGCGGTTTTGTTATGAAATCGTTATGTTAGGCATTTCGGCCCGCGGTGGCGCTTCGCGCACGAGCAACCTCCCCGGCGCGCGGCCACAAGGTCTCTGCAACACCCCGGAGTCGACGAAAGTTGATTTGCTGGAGCAGGTGCCGACGGCCTAGATCCACTGCCCGAATCGGGGCTTGAGAATGTGGTTGATGTCCACCCCGACGCCGCCCACTTGGCGCTTGTCGATCTCGACCTGATGCAGGTTCGCGGCCGGATGGGCGTACCCCCTCGGCGAACCCCAGTTGTGCTGCCAGAAGTAGGAGCCCAGACCGTCCTGCAGCGCCCAGTCGATCGTCTTGGAGTTGCCGTACACACCGGTGCGCTGGTGGCCGATCACCGACTCCCAGGAGCGCAGGTAGGGAGCTATCTGCTGCTTGTACTGGTCATAGGACGGGTCGTCGTCGATCGAGGCGTAGATGGGAGCGTCGGGCGGTCCGCCGGCGGCGGCGTGCAACTGCATGCCGCGGCGGGCGTGCTGCACACCGGCGGCGGCCCCGCCCAGCCAGTCGGCGGTTTTGCCCTTACCGTACTGGTAGCAGGACACGATCTTGAGCCCATTGCTGGCGAGGTCACGCGCTTCGGCGATCTGGATCGGCTTGCCGAGCATCCAGCTACCCCCGGGCCGCCGATCGGACACGTAGCGGATCGATCCCGCCGCCCCGGCCGCCCTGATCTGGCCGGCGGGAATGACACCGGCCGCGTAGTCCAGCAGCGTGCCGAGCGCGGCCGCTGCCGGCGCCGCACGCAGAGATGCTGCCGCGGCGCCGAAACCCACCAGTCCCGGGGCCGTGGCGGCGAGCTTCAGCACATCGCGCCGCGAAACCGACATCGGCTCAGGGTACGACACAACCCCGCCAGACCCATTGACCCCAACAGGCACATATGTATCGTCGATCACGCGAGCGGCCGTGGTGTTGATCGCGCGGTTGCCGTCGTGCACCATGGCGGCGAACAACTGGATGCGCGCGCTGCTGACCGGCGTCGCCGCGGTTCGCGGCCCGCTCGTCGCGCCGACCATCCGCAGCGCGTCCTCGTAGCTGCCGAAGGCAAGTCGATGATCGCTCACATGACGAGCCGATGGCGGCTTGGCACCACGTCCCAGGTGAGTTCACGCGAAGCGAAGAACCAAGAGCCCCGTTCGTAGATCAGTGCATCCCGGTAGCTCCCGGTCGCACGCAGCGTGATGTCACCGTTAACGTTGGCGAAAAGCGCTGCGACACACTGCTGGATGGCATTGACCCCGTCGACGTGGATCTCGTGGTCGAGAGTCACCAGACGCTGTCCGTCGCCTCCGTGGAACGCCGACCGAAGATCGGTGAACACCTCGCCGTCGCGGGTGTAGCTGGCGCCCGAGTGACGGAATGTCGCGACCCACCGGTCGCGATCGCCGCCGGAGAACGCCCGATTGTGCCGCGCGTCCACGTTCAGGATGGCGGCCCGGCCCGTAGCGGCCTGGAGCATCTGTTGTTCCTGGTAGCTCATGGTCATATCCGCTGTCCGACCTCCCCGGGAATTACGGCCGCTACGCTGCTGCGGCAACGGTAACGCACCTCAACGCCTGGCGGTACAGCCGTGGATTTTGCGATCCCACGCCCGCGCGGCCAGCCCCCGCGAGCGCAACACGTCTTTGCGGATCCGGCTGAGAGTGTTCCTCGGGAGTTCGGCCACGGGAGTTCGGCCACGGCCTCGACGTACCGGGGAACCCAGACGTAGGGCATCGCGGTCGACACCCGGTTCAGGACCTCACTCAGCGACTTCGACTGCAGCACAATGCTGATCGTGGATTCCGACGCAACACAGGGCCCGGGCATCAGGCTTTCGCGGCGGCCGGGTCGGGTTCTCCTTCGGCGGTGTAGCCGAAGTCGGCGGGCGAGGGTTGCGGGCCCGGGTAGAAGCGGTGCGCCCAGCGGCGCAACGCGGCGTAGTCGCGCGCCTCCTCGGGGGCCAGATTCGGCTTCTCGAGGTATTTCATGTTCTCCCAGGTGAAGAAGTCCTGTTTGATGACCTCTTGTTGCAGCGCCAGGAAGCGGGCCGCGCGTCCCGTCGGCACGTCGCCGGTGTCGCCGCGCTCGCGCACCGACGCCTGGGTGTAGAAGTAGTCGGTGTAGTCCTCATCGACGGGCGTCTGCCCGGTGACCTGCACGGTGGCCACCAGCTCGCTGGGGAACCGGACCACCCCCAGGCCCAGCGAGTAGTTGTCGTAGATGATCTTGGCCTCGACGGGGCCGTTCGGAGTCAGCCAGGTCTGCGCGCGGCCGCCGCCGAAATTGGCGTTGACAGTGGCGTGCAGATGGTATCCGGCTACTTCGAACGACGCGGTCGTGGCCGGACTGTCGGCCTTGTGCACGTACTGGACGTGGTAGGGATCGGCGGCGTTTTCGATGATCATCTGCGGGTGCACCTTCACCCGGTTGAGCATCTGGGTGTGCGGGTGCAGCGGGTAGTACTCCCCGGTTTCCAGCTCGGGCAGCACCGGCGGCGTCCAGTACGGCGCCCGCCCGTGCCGGTCGTGCCAGGCCAGCACGAAGCCATACCACTGGATGCTCGGATAGGTACGGATGTGGACGGTGCTCTTGCAGCCGATCTTGCTGTAGGGAATGAGGGCGTTGGTACCGTCACCGCGCCATTGCCAGCCGTGCCAGGGGCAGACGATGTGTTCGCCCTCGACGGTGCCGCCGACACCCAGGTTGGCGCCGAGGTGCTGACAGTAGGCGTCCAGCACGTGCACCCGGCCCGAGTCGGTGCGGAACAGCACCAGCTCCTGGCCGAAGTAGTGCGCGCGCTTGACCTGGCCGACGGCGAGATCGCAGCCGAAGGCGACGATGAACCACCCCGTGGGAAAGCGGTACGGCGAGAGCGCGATGCCGGCCTGTCCGAACTCCCGTTCCGACGGGTCCGGGTCAGACTCGGGGATCGCATGCGTCACGAGCACTCCGGTCGCTTGGGTCAGCGCTGTTCGACGACTAGGCCTAGTTTTACTGTTTCAATCAGCGAACGTCAACGAGCCGGCCCTCGCGGCCACGCGCTCGAAGTAGGTGAGGCACGTCGCCACGTCGGCCTCACCGAGTTCGAACACCTCAGGGGCGAGCGACTCGCAGAAGCCGTTGGCCTCACACACGGTCGCGTCGACGGTCGCGTCGACGGTCACCTACAGCGGTCACCTACAGCCATCACAGGCCCTTCGGCCGGGTCCCGATGACGCCGTTGCGTTCCAGGGTCGCCAGTTGTTCGTCGGTCAGCCCGCAGCGCTCGCGCAGCACCTCTGCGTTGTGCTCACCCAGCCGCGGCGGTGGACGCCGCAGCCACCTGTCCTGGCCGGCGAGCAGGGCGAACGGCGGACAGGGATACCGCGCCGCACCGGTGCTCGCGTGCTCGAGCGTCTCGAAGAATCCTCGCGCCAGCAGTTGCGGGTTGTCGGTCACCGACGACGGCGACACCACGGGGGCGGCGGGAATGCCTGCACCGGCCAGCCGCTCCACCGCCGTATCGCGCTTCTGCCCGGCGAACCACGCGGCCAGCCGGCGATCGATGTCGTCGCCGGCCTGCCGCCGACCCGCGACCGCGGACAGGGCTTCGTCGCACCAGTCCGGGTCTCCCATCAGGTTGACCAGCGCGTGCCACTGCCGGTCGTCGCGCACGGTGACCGCGATCCAGTCGTCGTCAGGTCCGGCGCAGCGGTAGATGTTCTGGATCGACCCGCCGTGCCCGCGGTTGCCCCGCCGGCCCAGTGTGACGCCGAAGACCTCGTGTTCGATCGCCTGGATCGCGGTGGCGTTGAGCACCGCTTCGAGCATCGGCAGTTCGAGCAGCTGGCCCGTGCCGGTCCGTTCGGCGAAGCTCAGCGCGGCCGCCACGGCGAAGGCGGCGTGCACGCCGGCCAGCGGATCACAGGCGCCGCGCGGAGTGACCGGGGGTGTCTCGGGCAGTCCGGTCACCCAGGCCAGGCCGGCGATCTGCTCCATGGTCGGGGCGAAGCCGACCCGGTCTCGCCACGGGCCGTCCAGGCCGAACGCCGGCATCCGGGCGACGACGAGCCGGGGGTTGGCCTGCAGCAGCACCTCGGCGGCGAGGCCGAACTGGTCCATCACCCGCGGCGAGAAGTTCTCGATCACGATGTCGGCTTGAGCGGCCAGCGCAAGGAACGCCCGGCGTCCCTCGTCGGAGCCCAAATCCAGTGTGACCGAACGCTTGTTGGTGTTCATCGCGTGGAACACCCACCCGTACTCCCACCAGTCGTCGACGTCGGTGCGCATCCCGCCCGAATACCGGATGCCGTCGGGCCGCTGGATCGACTCCACCTTGACGACGTCGGCGCCGAACGCCGCCAGTAGATGGGTGGCGGCGGGACCGGCCCAGAACGCGGTCAGATCGATGATGCGCACGCCCTCCAGGGGCAACTCGTGAGGCGCCGTGCCGGTGGTGGTTTCCCTTGGCGGCCAAGGCTCCTCGCCGTTGTCGGCGCCTGGAGCGGCGGTGGCACGCGGCGGCGCGGGCGCGCACACCGACATCAGCCACGGCGGACGGGGCTGGTGGAAGCCCGCCGGGTTCGACGCGAACGCCCCGCGCTCCCGCGCGTATTCGGTGTCGCGAATCGTCGAGCCGTTGCCCAGCGCCGCGATCGGCAGCCGGAACAGCTGCCCCAACTCGACAACCTCCGCCACGGTCCGCTCGGCCAACCACGGGCCGATCTGTTCGCGGATGAAGTGGCGGTATTCCCACCGGCCGATCTGGAAACGGAGCTGCTCGATCTCCTCGAGCTCCGGACACCCGACCATCGCGACGAAGTCGAGCCACTGCTGGCCGGTGACCATGGTGATGCCGACGTAGCCGTCCTTGGCCGGTTCGATCGAGGGCACCTCCAGGGTGCGCCGGATCGGCGGCCTCTGCAGCAGCTGCGAGTGCAGCCATTCGCTGCTCTGCATCGCCGTCATCGCCTCGAGCATCGACAGGTCCAGATGTTCGCCGGGGCCCCCGCGTTCGACGCGGCGGCACACGGCCAGCGCACCGAACGCGGCGTACACGCCGCCCATGTACTCCCCCAGATCGCCGCCGATCGAGATGGGCGGCCCGGCAGGGTCGCCGCGGAAGCCGGGCGAACCCGCCCAGGCCTGCAGCGTCAGTTCGCTGGCGGCGCGGCCGGCGAACGGTCCCCTCCAGCCGAAGTCGGAGATGGTGACGACGACCGCGCGCGGCGAGTCGGCCAGCAGCCGCCGCGGATCGATCCCCAGCTCCGCGGCGCGCGCCCGGTCGGCGGTCACGACCACGACGTCAGCGGCGGACAGTTCGGCACGCCAGCGTTCCGAGTCCGGGGCGAAGGTCATACTCTGCTTGCCGGCGTTGAGATAACTGAACAGCGGTGCGTCGCCCTCGGCGACGGGGAGGCAGCAGGCGGAATAGCACCGCAGCCGATCCCCTTGCGGCGGCTCGATTTTGCGCACCCACGCACCGGCGTCGGCCAGCAGCTTCCCGCAGTAGCCGCCGGCGATCCGGTCGCTGATCTCGACGACACGCAACCCGTGCAGCGGCGTCGGGCGGCAGTGGGACCCGCAGCTCATCCGGCTATTTATATCATTACTGTTAAGATAGCCATTCCGGTGGAGTGGCCTGGCCTGCGAGGATCGGACGACCGTCTTGGCAATTGCACCCGACTCCCGACGCCGGCTGTCGGCGCCGCGGATCGCCGAGATGGTTGCCGACGAGTTGCGTCGCCAGATTCTCGACGGCGAGCTTGCCGACGGCGATCTGCTGCCGCGCCAAGAAGTGCTCGTCGAACAATTCAACGTCAGCCTGGTGTCGCTGCGGGAAGCGCTCCGGATTCTGGAAACCGAGGGGCTGGTCTCGGTGCGGCGGGGCAACAGGGGCGGCGCCGTCGTGCACGCCCCCGCGAAAACCAGCGCGGCCTACATGCTGGGCCTACTGCTGCAGAGCGAGTCCGTCCAGGTCGCCGACCTGGGCAGGGCGCTGCAGGAGCTCGAGCCGGCCTGCGCCGCCCTGGCGGCCCAGCGGCCGGACCGGGCCGTCACCTTGGTCCCCGACCTCAAGAAGGTCAATGATGCCATGGCCGAGCACCTCGACGACGGTCGGCGGTTCACCGAAATCGGACGCCAGTTCCATGATCTCATCGTCCACGGCTGCGGGAACCACACCATCATCGCGGTCGTGGGCAGCCTGGAGACGCTGTGGACGAGCCACGAACGGCAGTGGGCCGACGAGAGCGCGGCGCGTGGCACCTACCCGTCGTTGGCCAAACGCCGCGCAGCGCTGGGCACCCATATCAAGCTCACCGAGACGATCGCCGTGGGCGACGTCGACCGGGCCCGCCGCATCGCGGGCCGCCACCTCGCCGACACCCAGACCTACGTGCTGTCCGGGCGGCCACAGCAGCGCATCTATGCGCTTTCCCCGCGAGCTTTCCCACGCCCGGGGTCGCGCCCGCGGGACTTGCGGCGTTCTTGAGGGGCGGACCCACAGATCGGTGCGCGACACATCGTGGCCAACGCCTCGGATGCGGAAGGATGTGCTTTCACGATCAGCGTTGTGAACCCGATCGACCTCGTGGTCCACGCAGCAGGCACGCTGGCCGGGCGGCGCGCCCCTTCGCGCGAGGGCCGGTCATCCCCACCGAGACCCGCAGAACCGCAGATGCGGCAGATGCGGCAGATGCGGAAAATTCGTCCCCTTAGATTGTTATCTTTAGTAAGTTAGAAGTCTTATGGACGTCGGCCTGAACGCAGACCAACTGTCGCTGCGCGACGCCGTGCGCGACATCCTGCGCACCGAGTGCCCGCCCGCCACCGCCCGCCAGGCCCTGACGGACCCGGATCGCTGGCGCAGCCTGTGGAAGACGGTCGTGGGCCTGGGCTGGACCGAATTGGCGGGCGGCGACTACGGCCCCGTCGAACTGGCGGTGGTCCTCGAGGAATGCGGCGCCGCGCTCGCGCCGATCCCGTTGCTGAGCAGCATCGGTCTGGCCGCGGGCGCGCTGCGCGCCACCGGCCTCGACGCCGTGCTGGCCGAGATCGTCGGTGGCGCCGTCGCGACCCTGGCCGTCCACTCGCCGGGCGCGCGGCTGCCCGGTGCCCCGATGGTGATGCACAGGGGACGCCTGCGCGGGCGCGCGGTCGCGGTCCCGAACCTGTCTCGCGCCGATTTGCTCGTCACGCTGGCCGCGTCCGGCGACGGAGTGGTGGTGGCGGTGGCCCGCTGCGGCGACGGGGTGACCGTGGCGGCCGGCGAGTCAACCGACCCGGCTCAGCCCGTGGGCGACGTCGAGGTCGACGCCGAGCCGCTGGCCACCGCGCCCGTGAGCGCGGCGGGCGTCGAATCGGCACTGGCGACACCGCTGGTGGCCGCGGCCGCCGACCTGGTCGGGGTCGCGGGCGCCGCTCTGCACCGCGCTGTCGAGCACGCGAAGACGCGCCGCCAGTTCGGCGCGCCGATCGGCGCGTTCCAGGGGATCAAGCACGCGCTGGCCGACAACTACGTCGCCGTCGAGCGGGCCCGCAGCCTCACCTACGCGGCGGCGGCCCGGCTCGGCGACCCGGCCTCTGATTCGACCGGGGCACCCGCACATGCCTGGACCGCCGCGGCGCTCGCCAAAGCGGCGGCCGGCGACGCGGCGGTGCAGTGCGCACGCACCGCGGTCCAGGTGCACGGCGCACTGGGACAGACCTGGGAACACGACATCCACCTCTACGTCCGACACGCCTGGCAGGGCGCAGCGATTCTCGGCGACAGTCGCGCGCTCTACCACGAAGTGGGCCGCCGTTTCGCGGGAGGCGCGAAATGAGCTGGGTGGTCGAGGAATTCGTTGACTGGATGTCAGGGTTCCTGCCCGGCGACTACTACGACGACTACCGCACCTACCGCTGGGACCAGTCGCTGCGGAGTGACTACCAGCGGGCCGCATTCGAGGCCGGGTGGATACAACCCACCTGGCCGCGCGAGCACGGCGGCCGCTCGCTGGGTCTGCGCGACGCGATGGAAATCCGGCTCGCGGCGGCAATGCGGTCGGCGCCCAAGCTGCCCAACATCGCCGGGCCCAACGTCGCCGCGCCCGGCATCCGCCGGTTCGGCACCGCGGAACAAATCGACCGCCTGCTGGTTCCCCTGCTGCGGGGCGACGAATGGTGGGCCCTGGGCATGTCCGAGCCGGAAGCCGGATCCGATTTCGCCGCCCTGCGCACGCGGGCCGAGCGCGACCGAGACCTGTTCCGGGTCACCGGCCACAAGATCTGGACCACGCAGGCACACGAGTCACGCTGGTGCACCCTCTACGCGCGCACCGACCGCGAAGCGCCCAAACACCGCGGCATTTCCTGCCTGATCCTCGACCTGCACTCGCCCGGGGTGCGGATCGAGCCCATCCGGATGGCGTCGATCTCCGACGAAACGTTCTGCGAGGTCTTCCTCGATGACGTCGCGGTGCCGGCCGCAAACCTGCTGGGGCCGCTCAACGGCGGGTGGAACGTTGCGTTGTCCTCGTTGCACCACGAGCGCCAGATGATCTGGATCATGAACTGGGTCGAGATCAAGCGCGGGCTCGATGCGGCGCGGGGCGGGTGCGACCCGGATGCCTACGCCGAACTCGGCTCCCTGCTCGCCGACGCGGAGGCACTGCGCGCCACCGGCTATCGCGCGCTCGGCAACGAGCTGGCCGGACGCCCCAGCCCGGAGTCCGACATTTCCAAGCTACTCGGATCCGTTACCCTGCAGCGCGTTTGGGAGCTGGCCGCCGCCGTCCACGGGCCGGGCTCGGCCGCGGATCCCAATCTGCTGTTCGAGCGCCAGGACGCGCTGGCCGCAACCATCTACGGCGGAACGTCGGAGATCCAGCGCAACATCATCGCCGAGCGGCTGCTCGGGCTGCCGAAGGGATGACGAAAATGGACTACGATCTCGGCGAAGACGCCGAGCAGTTGCGAAACCGGTTGCGCGGGTTGATATCCGACCACATCCCGGCGGACTTCCTGGGAGCATGCACCGACGACCCGCAGGACCTGGCCACCACGCAGACGTTCTGCAAGCTGCTGGCCGCCGAAGGGCTGCTGGCCCTGGCCTGGCCCAAAGAACACGGCGGCGGGGGCGGTTCGGTCTGGCAGCAGACGGTGCTGCGCGAGGAGATGTGGGCCCGACACGAGCCGCGCGGTCCGCAGTACATGGGAATCAACTGGGTCGGCCCGGCCCTGATGCGGTACGGCACGGCCGAGCAGAAGGCCAAGCACCTGGCGGCCATCGCGTCCGGCGATGTCATCTGGTGTCAGGGATTTTCCGAGCCGGAGGCCGGATCGGACCTCGCGTCGTTGCGTACCCGCGCCGTACCCGAAGGGGACGGGTGGCGAATCACCGGCCAGAAGGTGTGGACGTCGTACGCGCAGATGGCGTCCTGGTGCGTGCTGGCCGCCTGCACCCACCCCGAGGCTCCGAAGCCCAAGCGGCTCAGCCTCTTTCTGATCCCGATGGACAGGCCGGGTTTCACCGTCCGCCCGATCCCCTCGATGCTGGGCCCTCATCATCTCAACGAGATGTTCCTCGACGACGTGCCGGCGTACCCCGAAGATGTCCTCGGCGAGCTGGGCGACGGCTGGCAGGTGATGCGCGAAGCGCTGGCTTTCGAGCGGGTCGGCATCGCGCGGTATGCGCGCTGCGAGTCGCTGCTGGACCGGCTGCGCACCCAGCTCGGCGACGAGTGGGACACGCTGCCCGAGACGATCCGAGCCCGCTGGGCACGGGCGCTCGTCGACCTGCGGGTGGCCAGGCTGCTGGCCTACCGGGCCGTCTCGCTGCAGGACGACCCGGCGGCAGGCGCGGCGGCCAGCGCCGCCCGTATCGCCGCCACCACCTGCGACCAGCAGGTCGCCGAGCTGCTCTTCGACGCGCTCGGCCCGACGGCCCTGGACAGCGGCCCCGCGGCTCCGCTGTGCGGGGCGATCGAAGACCACTGGCGCTACGCGCAGGCGGCCACCGTCGCGTCGGGAACCATCGAAGTGCAGCGGATGCTGGTGGCACGAGAAGTGTTGGGAGATCATCGGTGAAAACCGCTATGCCACAAGATATCAGGGACTTCGCCGCGGTCACGGCCACTCGGCTGAGCCGGCTGGGCGGCCCGCAGGCGGCGCTGCGCGCCGAGAGCGATCGGAGCGTTCGGGATGCGGCGCGGGTGGCCTTGGTCGAGGTCGGCGCCTTCGACCTCGACGTGCGGTCATCCCTCGCGGACCTGCTGGGCGCCGCGGTGCTCTGCCGCGCCGCGGGCGCGACGGCCCTGCCCTACCCGGTCGTCGAAGAACTGATGGCGGTCGGCGGCGCCCGGCTGGCCCTGGTCAATCCCGACGCGCCCCGCATCGACCACGGCGACCTGCCCGGCGGCTGGACCGCCGCCGACCTGGACGGCAACCGCTACCACCCGCGTCCGGCGGCGCGCACTGACGCCAAACTGGGGCCGTTCCTGGCGCCGGTCTCACTGGACGCAGCCGATGGCGCGGTGCCGGCGGCCGACGTCAACCTTCACCTCGTGCTCGGGTCATGGCGGATTCTGGGAGCGCTGCAGCAGGCTCTGCACATCGTGACCGATCACATCCGCGCCCGGGTCCAGTTCGGCAAGCCGTTGGCGGACTTCCAGGCGGTCAGGTTCGCCGTAGCGGACGCCTCGGTCGCGGTACGCGGACTCGAGGAACTCGCGAAATACACGCTGTCCCGCGCCGAAAATCCAGGGCCTCCGGCGCGTTCGGCCGACGCACTTGTCCTGCGGCTCAAGGCCGCCGACACCGCGCGGCAGGTGTTGCGCACCGCGCATCAGCTGCTCGGCGCGTTGGGTTTCTGCGACGAGTCCGACATCAGCGTGCTCGACCGGCACACCCAACCGCTGATCCGGCTGCCGCTGGGCGTCGAGGCGCTGGCGCTGCGACTGATCCCCGACGTTCGCGACGGCCACCTCGAGACCCTGTTCACCGGGGCGGTATCGGCATGAGTACCGACCAGGTCGCGGCTCGGGCGCCCGAGAACCCGCTGGCGGATGGCATACCCTTCGGCGTCAGGCTGGCGCAGCTTGCCGAACAACGGACCGATGACATGGCCGTGACGGTTGTCGCGGTGGACGGCACCGAGCAGTCGCTGACCTTCGGTGCGCTCGACGCCCGCGCCAATCAGTGGGGCCGCGCCCTTGCCGCCGCAGGTGCGGAGACGGGATCCTTTGTTGCACTGGCGATCCCGAACTCCTTGCATTTGGCTCTGGCCGCCATGGGCTGCTGGAAGATCGGCGCGGTCCCCATCCCCATGCACTGGGATCTGCCCGAATGGGAACGGGACCGGGTGCGCGCCGCGATCGAGCCTGCCGTGGTCGTCGACGACGCAAGCAGGTGGGTGCTCGAGGCGCAAGCGGCGGGCGAGTCCGAAAGTCCCCTGCCCACCGCCGTTTCCCCCACCGCCAACGGAATCTGCAGTAGCGGTTCTACCGGAGTGCCCAAGGTGATCCTCAACCTGGCGCCGTCACTGTGGACGCCCCAGCACGGCGAGCCGTTCCTGTCGCACTGGACGCCGGTGGCCCAGCCGCAGACGATCATGGTTCCCGCGCCGATGTATCACACCAACGGCTTTGCGACCTTTTCGATGCTGCTGGCCGGTGATCATCTGGTGATCCTGGAACGGTTCGACGCCGCATTGGCCGTCGGCGTGATCGAACGTTTCCGGGTCAGCAACTTCACGGCCACGCCCGCGATGCTGGCCCGCATCGCGGCGCTGCCCGACGTCGGCCAACGAGACTTCTCCAGCATCGTGTTCGTCCTACAAGGCGCCGCCGTGATGCCCCCGTCGCTGATGCACACGTGGTTTGAGTTGCTGAGCCCGGAGCGGTTCGTGACGGCCTACGGCATGACCGAGAACCTCGGGCTCACGGCGCTGCGCGGCGACGAATGGCTGGCCCATCCGGGCAGCGTCGGCCGGGGCTTCCGGGACACCGAAATCCGGATCGTGGACCCCGACGGCGAAACACTCGGCCCCGGCGAACACGGCGACGTGTACCTGCGCGCCCCGATGAGTGCGGGCTACCGTTACCTGGGTGGGGCGGCGCCGCTGCCGTCGACCCAGGACGGCTTCCGCTGCGCCGGCGACATCGGATACCTCGACGAGGACGGCTACCTCTACATCGTCGACCGCCGCGTCGACATGATCATCACCGGCGGCGCCAATGTCTTTCCCGCAGAGGTCGAGTCGGCGCTCGCGGGCCATCCCGGCATCGTCGACGTCGTGGTCATCGGGCTCGCCGACCCGAAGTGGGGCCGCCGCGTGCACGCGGTGGTGCAGTCGGCCGACGGCGTGCTGCTGACCGAACATCAGGTCATCGAGTACGCCAAGAGCCGACTGGCCCCCTACAAGGCGCCCAAAACGGTCGAGTTCGTCGACGCGATTCCCCGCACCGCGGCGACCAAGGTCAACCGCTCGGCGATGATCGAGGCCCGGGGCGGGTAGGCACGCACACGGCCGCTCGAGGCGACATCGCGACGGCGAAAGCCCCGTGACCGGCCGCGGTCCCACGCATGGCAGCGATGGTCTGACGCTCCCATTGGCGACGGCCTTGTCGGCGGCGCGGGTCGCGAGGTCGGCGACTAAGGCTTGCAGCGCCAGGTTGTCGATCGCGCGCAGATAGTCCCGGCCGGTCTGATCTGATGGATCAGGGCGGAGGCGCCGAAGAACAGGATGAGGAACAGGATGTCGTCAAGCCTGGCCCGCTCGAGGTGGTGACGCAGATAACTGCTGGTCGCGGGTCGGCCACGGGTGCCATCGTGTACGACAGCCCGATGTTTCGGTCGCGGGCCGCCGCCGCAGTGTGGGTTGACCGGCGAGCCGGCGGGCGAATGAACGTGATGGGGTCCAGATACTGCGCACTACGACGGCGGGATCGGGCAGACACCGAGTGCGTCTCGCGCGGAGTTCGGGCGAGTCAAGGCGGTAGAGCTTTGAAACAACCCGCACACCCGTTAGGCTTCCCGCGGCCCCGCAACCACAATCCCGTGTCCACTATGCGAGGCAAGGCCCACCTCCCGCTGCTACGGACGGCAATGTCGAGTCAGTTAACCGATCTGGATATGCTTCGCGAGCTGGAGCCGATCGCCGAGACCAATCTCAATCGACACTTGTCGGTCGCGTCCGAGTGGCATCCACATGATTATGTGCCCTGGGATTGTGCCCGTAATTTCGCCAGGGTGGGCGGCGCGGATTGGGCGCCGGAGCAGTCTCGGCTCAACCCGGTCGCGAAGGCGGCAATGATCACCAACCTCCTCACCGAGGACAACCTGCCCTCGTATCACCGCCAAGCGGCAAAGTATTTCTCCCTTGATGGCGCCTGGGGGGCATGGGTCGGCCGTTGGACGGCCGAGGAGAATAGGCATTCCATCGTGATCCGTGACTATCTCGTTGTCACTCGTGGCGTTGACCCGGTGGCGCTGGAGCGGGCGCGCGTGGAGCATGTGACGAAGGGGTTCGGGGCCACCGCCGAGGAGGAGGAGCGACACAAGACCGACTTTCTGCTGTCGGTCGCCTATGTCACGTTACAAGAACTTGCTACTCGGATCAGTCACCGCAATACCGGCAAGGTGTGCAACGACCCGATCGCTGACCGGATGCTGCAGCGCGTGGCCGCCGACGAGAATCTGCACATGATTTTCTATCGGAATATGTGCAGCGCGGCGCTTGATCTCGCACCCGATCAGGCCCTGCACGCGATTTCCGACGTCGTGGAGAACTTTCGGATGCCCGGCCAGAACATGCCCGATTTCCGCCGCAACGGCGTGCTGATGGCCAAACACGGCATCTATGACCCACGCCAGCACCTCGATGAAGTCCTGACACCGAACCTACGCAAATTGCGGATTTTCGAACGTGATGACCTCACGCCCCGGGGCGAAGAACGCCGCGACCAACTCGCCGTCTACCTGGAAGACTTTCAACGCCAAGTGATCAAGTTCGAGGAACAACGCGACCGCCTGCTTGCCCGCCAGGCTGCAGGGAGTAAAGCCCGGGCCGTTTGACGGTCGCGCAGTGAGCAGTCGCACGCATACGGCATCACCACCGGTCCCCGAGTGGCGGCCCGTGGCGGTGCGGATTTTTGCCGTCGACGCCCCCGGCCCTTCGCGGACTCGACAACAACCCCGACATCCGCACGGAATTCGACGGGATCACCGAACCGCGCGCCCAGGCGATCGCCAAACTCGCCGGCAATCACGGCCGTTGCAGGTGAGCCGGCTCGACACGCAGGAGCCGGCCGAGGCCGCCCACGATGTCGCCCACGATGTCGCCCACGATGCCGCCCCACCCGACCACGACGACCCGCCACTGAGGTGAGCGGGTACGCTCGCCGCGCGCGGTAACCTCATTCTCAAAGCTCAGGCAATTCGGAGAGGAAGGGGACCAGGAAGCACATGACCGCGCCCGGCGATGAAACCGATGAAACCGATGAAACCGAAGTGACACGTGGCGACCGCTTCATCGGGACGGCCGTGGCGATACTGGGCGAAACGGGACGCACGGACTTCACCGTGCAGGAGGTCGTCACCCGCTCGAAAACCTCACTGCGGGCTTTCTACCAGCATTTCAGCAGCAAAGACGAGTTGCTGCTCGCGCTGTTCGAGCGAACCATCGCGCAATCGGCGCTGTCGTGGCGTGCCGAAACCGCCGCACTGGACGGTGCCGCCGCACTCAAGCTCGTCCTCGACCGCATCAGCCAGCAACCGGAGTCGACCACCCAGGACAGCCTCAACCGGGCGCTGACCCTCTACAACCAGCATCTGGCCGAGACACGCCCGCGCGAATACGCCCGGGTGCTGTCCCCCTTGCATCAGCTGATCAGCGACATCGTGGGCCAGGGCATCACCGAGGGAGTTTTCAACCCGGAACTCGATGTCGGGGCGGCGGCCGCGATCGTGATGCAGACCGTGATGGGCGCGCGGCGGCTGCATTGGCTGGGCACCGAATTGACCGGAACACCGGTCGACGCGGGCCAGCTGTATGACTTCTGCAGCCGCGCTCTGGGCATCCGGAACGCCGACGACGAGACTGCCGCGGCCTCCCTGCGAAATTTGTTCGCTCAGGTCGGCATGCGGCCGGGCACCCGCGACGGCGAGTTCGCGATGAGGATGCCCGTCAGCCCCCAGGTGGTCAACACCTCCGGGGCCCTGCAAGGGGGTCTGATCGCCACGCTGGTGGACGTGGCGGGCGGGCAGTTCGGCCTGGACCATCTGCGGCCGGGCACCACCATGACCACCGCCGACCTGTTCGTCCGCTATCTGCGGCCGATCCGCAGCGGCTCGGCCGTGGCGGTGCCGCGCATGTTGCGGACCGGCCGGCGGGCGATGGTCATGCAGGTCGACATCTACGGCGACGGCCACGACGAGGGAGACGAACTCGCCGCGACGGCGACCGTGAACTTCGCGATCATCCACGGGGCGACACCGACGGCGGGCCTGGGGGCCGAGTAGCAGCCGATACACCCGATTCCGCAAAAATGGTAACGCCATTACCACACAATGAGAATCCTGACGTCGAGGAGATCGCCATGCCGTCTCGCGAGCTTCCCTTCCCCGTGTTCGACGCGGACAACCACCTGTACGAGCCGCAGGAGGCGCTGACCAAGTTCCTCCCGGAGAAGCGCAAGAACGTCATCGACTACGTGCAGGTTCGCGGTCGCACCAAGATCGTGGTGCGCGGCCACATCAGCGACTACATCCCCAACCCGACGTTCGAGGTGGTGGCGCGCCCCGGAGCCCAGGAGGAGTACTTCCGCAACGGCAGCGGCGGCAAGAGCTACCGCGAGATCCTGGGCGAGCCCATGAAGGCCATTCCCGCCTTCCGCGAGCCGGCCGCGCGTCTGGAAGTGATGGACGAGCTCGGCCTCGACTTCGCCCTGATGTTCCCGACCCTGGCCAGCCTGGTCGAGGAGCGGATGAAGGACGACCCGCAGATGACCCACGACGTCATCCACGCGCTCAACCAGTGGATGTACGAGCAGTGGTCGTTCAACTACCGCGACCGCATCTTCGCGACCCCGGTGATCACGCTGCCGATCGTCGAACGCGCACTCGAGGAACTGCAGTGGTGCCTGGAGCGCGGCGCGCGCACCGTCCTGGTCCGCCCGGCGCCGGTGCCCGGCTACCGGGGCAGCCGCTCGTTCGGACTCGAGGAGTTCGACCCGTTCTGGCAGGCCTGCGTACGCGCCGAGATCCCCGTCTCGATGCATGCCTCGGACAGTGGCTACTCGGAGCTGCTCAACATCTGGGAGCCCGGCGACGAATTCCTGCCGTTCAAGCCGACCGCGTTCCGCAGCCTGGCCATGGGCCACCGGCCCGTCGAGGACGCGTTCGGTGCGCTGATCTGCCACGGCGCGCTGTCCCGCAATCCCGACCTGCGGATCCTGTCGATCGAGAACGGTGCCGACTGGGTCCCACACCTTTTCAAGGGACTCACGAGCGTCTACAAGAAGATGCCGCAGGCATTCAGCGAGGACCCGATCGAGAGCTTCAAACGGTGCGTGTACGTCAGCCCGTTCTGGGAGGACCGCTTCGCCGAGATCGTCGACATGGTGGGCACCGACCGGGTGGTCTTCGGATCCGACTGGCCCCACCCCGAGGGCCTGAAGGACCCGCTCTCCTTCGTTGACGAGCTCAAGGAATTCAGCCGGGAGGACGTCGAGAAGATCATGGGCGGCAACATGATGAAGCTGATGAAGGTCTCCGCGCCCGACTCGAAGAAGACGGTCTCAGCCTGACCACCGGGTCACAACCTATCCGCGGTCGGCAACAGGTCCACGCACGTACACAACCCACGTCAACACGGCGAAGCCGATGTAGCACACCAAGAAAATCCACAGGGCCGGCGTCTCGGTGTGCGTCGTGAGGTAGGACTGACGCAACGCCACGTCGATGAGAAAGCCGCCGAATGCCCCGACCGCATCGGCGAATCCCACCATCGCACCACCGACGCTTTTCGACCACCGCGTGCGGTCGTCCTCGCTGAGCCCCAGGGTGTGGCTGCGTTCCTCGAACACCGACGGGATCATCTTGTAGATCGACCCGTTGCCGGCTCCGGCCAGCGTGAACAGGACAACGAAGCCGACCACATACGGGATGATCGCGACCGGCTTGATCTGGCCACTCGTGTCGGAGGCGGTGCTACCCCAAATCAGCAGTGCGGCAGCGAAAATCATGCCGCCGAACACGCCGAGTGTTACTCGTTCGCCGCCGAGGCGGTCGGCAAGCTTGCCGCCGTAGACTCGGGACAGCGACCCGAGCAGCGGACCGACGAAGGCGATCTCGGCCGCGTGCAGCGAAGCCTGCGACGCACTTTGTCCGGCGTCGATGAACTTCAGGTGCAGCACCTGGCTGAGCGCAAACGCGAATCCGATGAACGATCCGAAACTGCCCACGTAGAGCAGGGAGAGCCGCCAGGTGTCGGGCTGCTTGAACATGGTCTTCATCGCGGCGAAGTCGACGTTGTAATCGGCGATGTTGTCCATGAAGAAGAAGGCGCCGATACCGGTGACAGTCAGCAAGAGCATGTAGGTGGCGGGTATCCAATATGGCTGGTTGTGGCCCGCTATCGCGATCACCAGCAGACCGAACAACTGGATCACGGGAACACCGATATTGCCTCCGCCCGCATTGAGGCCGAGCGCCCAACCCTTGAGCCGCTGCGGGTAGAACGCGTTGATGTTGGTCATCGCCGCCGAAAAGTTTCCACCACCGAGTCCGGTCAGTGCCGCGCACACCAGAAACGGCCACAGTGGCAAACCAGGATGAGCCAGCAACCAGATCGAGCCCGCGGCGGGGACGAGCAGTATCAGTGTGCTGGCCACGGTGAAATTACGGCCACCCAGCAGACCGATACCCAGGGTATAGGGAACGCGCGCGATAGCGCCCACCAGGGTATTGACGGCAAGCAGCAAGAACTTGTCGCTCGCGTCGAACCCGAACTGGGATTCCGGCATGAACAACACCAACACCGACCAGAACGTCCAAACCCCGAATGCGACGTGGTCGGTGGCAATCGACCAGGCCATGTTGCGCCGGGCGATCCGATGATTGCGTTCCTGCCAAGCCGTGGTGTCTTCGGGGTTCCAGTCGACAAGCTGATGCGGACGGCCCACGGAATCTCCTCTCTTGTCGCGATCTTCGCTCTTGACACGACCGACGTTTCACCGGACGGGATGCCCGCCACGAGCGATAAAAAACGCTGTCCACAGAGATTTCCGTCCACGGCGCTCAAATTCCCGCGGCACCTCGGCAATCCAGATGGATCCGCACGCACCCGCAACTCAATGCCTGCGGCGCTCGCAGCGCGCTGAAGGCATCCCGACGAATCGGCAAATCTGAGTGTTCCCAGCCGCCGAATTGAAGAAAATCGAATGTTTTGGACCTCTTTATCCGGGTAGAAGCGAAACCACCATGGCGCGCCTCCGACGGTGGCCAGCGACTCGAAAGGGCTCAGGTGGACTTCGTCTCGTTACCTCCGGAGATCAATTCAGGTCTCATGTACACCGGCCCCGGGCCGGGACCGCTGCTCGGCGCCGCTGCAGCGTGGGACAGCCTCGCCGCCGAACTGCATTCGACGGCGGCGTCATATTCCTCGGTGATTTCGGGACTGACCGCCGCCTGGCGCGGTCCGTCTTCTGTGGCAATGGCCACTGCGGCGGCACCCTTCATGGTTTGGATGAGCACCACCGCCGCACAGGCCGAGCAGACCGCCAGTCAAGCCAGGGCAGCCGTCGCCGCCTACGAGGCCGCGTTCGCGGCGACCGTGCCCCCGGCGTCGATCGCGGCCAACCGCGCACAACTCATCGCGCTGATCGCGACGAATTTCTTCGGCCAGAACACACCGGCGATCATGGCCACCGAAGCCCAGTACACGGAGATGTGGGGCCAGGATGCGGCGGCGATGTACGGCTATGCCGGCTCGTCGGCGTCCGCATCGCAGTTCACCCCGTTCAGCCGGCCGCCGCATACCACCAACTCAGGAGCGATGGGCGGCTCGGGCGCCGCGGCTGCGGAAACCGCGGCCACGAACGCGCAGGCGCTGCCCCAGGCGATGGTCGCGGCGCCCCAGTCGCTGCAAAGCCTGGCAGCCCCCGCAGCGGCGGCTGCCCCATTTGCAGCCCCGGCCGCCGATCCGACGGGGCTGCTGTCGGCGCTGGACAGCTTCACCACCGGGCCGCTGTCGCCGGCGTCGCTGTTCACCATTCCGGGGGTGAATTATCTCTTGGGCACCCAGCTGTACCTCACGCCTCAAGCCGGGGCGAACCTGACCAGTTCGGCTGAGAATTACGGCAAAGCCGTCGCGAAGGAATCAACCTCAGGGCTCGCAGGAAGCGGAATGGCCCCGCGAACGGTGAGCGCCGGTACCGGCCGCGCGGGCCTTGTCGGGAGGTTGTCAGTGCCCCAAGGCTGGGCGTCGGCCGCTCCGGAGATCAAGACGATCGCGTCGATCTTGCCGCGGGGCCCCATGAGCGCGGCGCCGGCGATGCTCGCGGCCGAAAGCCCGTCGAGCCTCTACGGCCCCATGGCCTTGTCGGGTCTGGCCGGTCGCACCGTGGTCGGCAACGGGGGCGCCGGGACGCGGTACGCCGGCACGAGAAGCACTGCCGCCGTTGACGAGGTCGCGACCACATCCAACATTTTCGTGATACCCGAGACCGACGATTTCGAGATACCGGAGGCCGGCGAATGACCACTACCGGCGCGGCACCACGAATGCACACCGAAACCGCCAATGCGGCAACGACGAGACACGGAGCTTAGCAATGGATTACGGAGCCTTACCTCCCGAAATCAACTCCGCGCGCATGTATGCCGGGCCAGGGGCGCAACCCATGCTGGCCGCCGCGGCGGCCTGGGACCGGCTGGCCGCCGAGCTACGCTCGACCGCCGCGTCGTATTCCGCGGTGATCTCGGGTCTGACCGGCGCCTGGCTGGGACCGGCGGCGCAGCGGATGGCGGCGGCCGCCGCGCCGTACGCGGCGTGGCTGAACACCACCGCCGTGCGGGCCGAGCAGACGGCCAACCTGGCCAGGACCGCGGCAGCGGCCTACGAGAACGCGTTCGCCGCGACGGTGCCGCCGCCGGTGGTGGCAGCGAACCGTGCCCAGCTGGCGTCGCTGGTGTCGACAAATGTTTTCGGTCAGAACACTGCTGCGATCGCGGCCAACGAAGCCTGGTACGCCGGCATGTGGGCCAGGGATGCCGCGGCAATGTACGGCTACGCCGGCCAATCAGCGGCCGCTTCCGCGCTGACACCGTTCCATCCGGCCGCGCAGAACACCAACCCGGCAGGTGCAGCCGGGCAAGCGGGCGCGGTCACGCAGATGGTCGGTAACTCGACCGCAATGAGCGCCCAATCGGTGCTTGCTCACGTGACGTCTGCGGCGACCGGCGCGTTGCGAGTCCTCGCCGCGCCCGCCGGAGCGGATCCGTCCGGGTCGCTGTCAGGACTGACGAATTTGCTCAACGCCCTGAACTCGTCCACGCTGGCGAAGATCTTCGGGAACGTCGAGCTGCTACCGAAAGCCGTACTGCCGGCCAATGATGTGTTGATCAGCACCATCGAGGGCCTTGTCATCGGCGGACGAACCCTGGGCGATATGACCGTCGCGGTCAAGGCGTCGGCAGGCAGCGCGGTCTCGGAGCTGACGGCGGGGCTGAGTTCGACCGGGTCTGCGACGATGTCGGCGGGTGTCGGCCAAGCCGGACTGATCGGAAACTTGTCCGTCCCGCCGAGTTGGGCAGCGGCCACCCCGGCGATCCGCACTGCTGCGGCGGTGTTGTCTATCAACGCGGCAGGCTCGATACCGGCAGGCGCGGTGAGCCAGGGAACCCTGTTCGGCGGAATGGCGGCGGCGGGTATGGTCGGAGGCGCGTTCGGGACCGCGGTGCCGCGCATGGCAGCCGGTTCCGTAGCCAGAGGAACCGACGCCGTGGTCAAGAAACGCAAAGAACTCAAAAACGGCGACTCTCAAAGGGACTTGAAAAAGATCGTCGCTGCAATGTCGGACAAACCGGAGAACGTGCAACATTGGCACACCGACAGTGAAAACCTCGACAGCCTGCTGGCCGAGCTGCAGAAGAAGCCGGGTATCCACGCCGTGCACGTATCCAAGAAGGGCAAGCTGGATATGGCATCGGCGCCGATACGGTCGACCTGAATTCCCACTTGACCCGAAGCCGGACAGATCACCGCACGTGGGCGGGTGACCACGAGCGAATGCCGTTGTCAGGAAGAGCTTTGGACTGCGTGAACCGCATCCGGAATGCGCCCCTGACCAGCGACCACCACGCCCTCCCGCCACGCCCTTCCGCCACGAACTCCCACCAGAAGGACTGCCATCGACGTCCGCGGCCGGTCGCGAAGCAGACAGCACCCACCGTCAAGCACCCGGCATCGTCCACCCGGCATCGTCCACCCGGCATCGTCCACCCGGCATCCTCCA